>NZ_MKTO01000005.1:0-31138 GCF_001897665.1 Legionella sp. 39-23
GGATTTTTGCGTCAGAGCGCAAGTTCCGGAGCGCTAGGCCTAGGAGGCACAGGCTCTGAGGTCATGCGACGCATTGCGGCCCCAATGGTTGGGGGTATGCTCAGTGCGACAGTACTTACCTTGATTGTCATTCCAGTAATCTATCTTCTTTGGCAACAAAGAAAATATAATGTGTAACCAAAAGTTATTTATATGTTTTTTGAATATAAGGGCCGGCGATCTCAGGGAGCGTTAAGACAAACAATCGTCGATTTCTGTCATAAGATTTATAAGGGATTGCCATGAATAAATCGATTTTTTTAATGATTATTTTCTTTATCATGAGTACCACTATTGGCTGTGTACCAAGATCCTTAAAACCCGGTGCTCAAAATATCACGATTCTCTATGATCACACTATTTCGGATTTAAAATCCTGCACATTTTTGGGCAAAATCTCTGGCAAGGATGTGCATGGTACGAAGATTCAATTTACCTGGGGATTAGAAAAAAACCTAGAAAAGGATGACATTAATTTTCTTAAAAATGAAGGAAAAAAATTAAATGCAAATGTTGTTGTGTTTGAAAAACATCAAAACTTGGTTAAGCGATATCAATTATGGAGTCCGAGCCGACATACAGACATCAGCAATCATACCATTGAAGGAAGCGCCTATCGATGTCCTTCGCAAATAATGTCCTCAATAAAACAGTTTGATATCCTAAAGGATTCTGTTTATGAAAAACCTATCGTAATCAAAGGTAATTGATAATACATGCATGACAGAAAATATCCTTTCAGGAATAGAAGCCAATTTTGAGTCAGAAAATATTAAATAGTATTATTTACAATCCCTTTTTGCTCTTTCCTATTTATTATTACATTTGGAAGCAACCTGGCAGAGTTCATAATGAAAATTAGTTCTGAAGAAACATGAATAAAAGCAGCCAATGGCGGATTAAGAAAGCCAAAAGCCGCTAATAAAATACCCACCGTATCTACCAAAAGTGTGCCTGCAAAATTCGCCATAATAATTTTGTAACATCTTCTTGCAATTCCAACTGTTTCAACAAATTTTGTTTCAACAAATTTGAATAAATCATTGCCTAATAATACAATGTCAGCGCTCTCTCGCGCCACATCCGTCCCAGTACCCATAGCAATACCCACATTTGCTTCAATTAATGCAGGCGCATCATTGATACCGTCACCAACCATCGCTATTTTTGCCTTTGCTAACATAAACTCTCGAATACGGATTGCTTTTTGCTCTGGAAGCAGTTCGGCTTCTACCTTGGCTACTCCAAGCTGCTTACCAATTTCCTGCGCAATCGTTAAGGTATCCCCGGTTAAAAGAATTGTGTTTAAACCCATTCTTTTTATTTCACTTATTGCTTCTCTGGCCTCTTTACGTATGATATCTGCAATTCGTATTACACCGAGTAATTGATTATTACGCGCGACAAACACCTCAGATAAATAGTTCGGGCCTGGCTTAACGTCACTGATATTGATCTGTTCCTCTTGAAACAGAGCCAAATTACCAACAATAATTTTTTCTTGATTTGCCCAACAAATAATCCCTTTTCCAGGTTTATAATCGAAGTGTTCCGGTTCAATAATATCCAGATCTTGCTCGCTTGCTTTTTGCAAAATAGCTCTGGCGATTGAGTGTTCTGATAATCGTTCAGCAATAGCCGCAGCCTCAAGTACAGCCTGCTCAGTAATGCCGGGCATAGGACAAACAGCAACAACAGAGGGTGCGCCATAAGTAAGGGTTCCTGTTTTATCAAAAACTACCGTATCCACTTTACTTAGCACTTCGATATATAAGCCACCTTTTATAATAACCCCCTTGCCCGCAGCTCTACCAATTGCTCCTAAAATAGCTAATGGAGTTCCCGCGGCTACGCCACATGCACCTGCTACAATAATCACAGATATAGTTGAGCGGATATCATGAGTAAGAAAATAGGTGAGAAGTGCGGCACCAATAGCAAAATAAACAAGATAGCCTGCAAGACGATCAGCTGTTTTCTGAATGGGAGCACGAGATTTTTCCGCCGCTTCAACTGCCTGAATAATTTTTCCAAAAGCCGTATCTTTACCAACTCGTTTTGTTTCCACATCAATGGCACCAGATTGATTGATAGATCCTGCGTAGACCTCAGATCCAGCAATTTTTTCTACTGGCATTGACTCACCTGTTATTGCAGATTGATCAACAAAAGTTAGTCCTCTAATAACAGTTCCATCTATTGGTATACGGGAACCCGGTTTAACAATAATAGTATCACCCGCTTTTATTTCCTCGATATTTTTTTTGCTCTCACCATTTTGGTGCCGAATGAATGCTTCTTTAGGCATGAAATCAAGAAGACTTTTTATAGCACGTCTGCCGCGCTCGATAGTAAGACCCTCTAGTACTTCAGCAATTAATACAAAAAGTATAATCACTAATGCTGTAAATACTTCCCCAATAGCTAAAGCGGCTAGCAATGCAATTGTCATGGATAATTCCATAGTCATTTTGCGTTCGCTTAAAGATGAAAATGCTTCCTTAAAAATAGGATACCCACCTATGAGTGCGGCAATAAAACCAATATATTTAAATGGTACAAATTGAGTCCCTAAAGGTGTCCAGCTCAATAGAAGAGAAATAAATACGAATCCTATGCGCAATCCCTCTACCAAAGTAAAAATATGGCTGTGATCATTATGTTCTTGATTCATTGACAGTTCCTCAATTTATTTAAACTTACTTTAAATAGGTCTTAACAACATCCAATAATTGCTGAGCTGCTTGTGCTTGGCTTGATGATGGACTTTTATCAGGATCAACCAGATGATTACGTATGTGACCTTCGATAACTTCGGCCATCAAACCATTCATTGCACCACGACATGCAGCGATTAACTGCAAAACACCGCCACAATCATTTTCTTCAGAATGCTCTAGCTTTTCTTTCAATGCATTCAGTTGGCCTTGAATACGGTTAATGCGATGAAGTAGCTTCTTTTTATCCCTTAATAAATGTGCCATAAATTAAATCTCTAAAAATGTATACTATACGTAGGTATAGTATACATCAAAATTCTCAAAAAGATCTTAATAATTGCACCAGGGCTAAATAAGCCAATGGATGTGATGAAATGAAAAGGGAATCAAAACCTGAAGCCCTACCCAACTCGATCTGTTTTATTGATACTTGAATAACAAGTGGACGGAGGTCTGATTGCTCTACTTAACCAGAACCCCCTGGTGCATGATCTATTACAATACAGCTTTATTATCAGCACTTCTAAAGCAGGCTCAACAAGGTGGTGAAGGGTCCTTATACAACGAAATGGAATTACCCCCTTATAAGGCAGTGGGTACTGCTTTAAGATTCAATAATATAGAAGTTGTTGCGGCACTTGTTTACTGTAGGCCAAACGTTAATAATACAGGTTCTAAAATTCCGCCAAATCCAATCATCTTTTACCAATCCTGAATGATGCCAACCGTGGTCTTTAATTAAGCAGGTTACAATCAATCCTATACCACTACCAACATATAATAATCCAACAAGTTCTTTGGCAAAAGGTATGCAACCACCAAAAACACAGCGGCACCCAGAGCCGCAAACGTTGGAGATATGATTCGTAAGTACATCAGCTAACCCTCGACCCTCTAACTCTAAATGACACCACTTTAATCTTTTGCTCAACACCTGGAATAGTACAAGACAAGGCTCATAATCAGAGTTGATTTAAAATAAAAAGCTCAAATTTCAATATTAATTGTCCACTTCTCTTACAATAACAGGGTAAGGCCAAATGTTACCGTATCTTGACTGGCTGCTTCCCCATTAATTATTTGTATGTTTTTAAAAGCGCCATAATCTTGCTCATGTTCGTATTCAACATTAATATTTAATCCAGGAGCCAGCCGATAATAAGGCCTGACAATATAGCGCATTTGATTGAGTCCATTACCGATATTGGCTTGAATGACTGTTTTCGAAGCCAGAATACTGCGTACCCCTGCCCTAATAAAAAAGTTATTGGTGATCTGGGTATCTCGCGATAACTCCAAATCCAGTTTAGCACTTCCATTGTAGTAATAGCCTCGAAGATTGGTATCGATAAAATAAGGCATTAACCCTTCAATACCAATACCTGGCTGCCAATAGGGTGTATTTGCTGGTTTATTGGTATAATTAGCACCTGCTTTAATCGCCCAAAACTGGCTGATTAAATGCCAATAAAAAATATCAATGTCAGCACTTTCAACCTTTCCCTTCAACAATTCCGCATCATTGACGAATAATTCAAGCTTATGATAATCAGGACCATATAAACCCTTGTAATTTAGGCGTTGTGCATTATGAAACGGATCAGCACCAGCATCGATAAATGAGGCGCGCCATAAACCTGCAGGATGGACCATCGGATACTTCACCAAGGAAGAATCGATAGGCATGGTTTCATCCACTCGTACAATGGGACGATTGTAATAAGGCGTTTGTTTTATAATATTTTGCGGCTTTCTTTTACCCTGTGTAATTTCTATTAATGTAGAATATTGAAACACACGCGACATCCCAGTCATCATATGATAAAGAAAATGACAGTGAAAAAACCATTGGCCACTGGCATCGGTGTCAACATCCGCGGTTATCGTAGCACCTGGTGGCACATCAATCGTATGCAATAAAGGATCGTAGGCATCATTCCCCTTGCGCAAAATAAACCAATGACCATGAATGTGCATGGGATGATGCATCATGGATGTGTTGGTAAATACAAACCGATAGCGTTTCCCAGGATCTAAACGTATGGGTTTCGCTTTATAAGCAGGAACTCCATTGATAAACCAAATAAATCGATCCATATACCCAAACAACTCCATATTGATTACATGCGCTACTGGAGTATTCGGATCATTTGTTTTCACTGCGGCAATCATGGGCTGATATTTTGTGCCCATTGAAGTTTTGTAAGAGGAGTTGGGTGGCTCCATCTTGTCTCCAATAATAGTTGGCTCCGTGGGCATCTTCATGCTGGAATCCATCTTCATGTTGGAATCCATCTTCATGTTGGAGTCCATCTTCATGTTGGAGTCCATTTTCATGTTGGAGTCCATTTTCATGTTGGAGTCCATTTTCATGTTGGAGTCCATTTTCATGTTGGAGTCCATTTTCATGTTGGAGTCCATTTTCATGTTGGGCATAGACGATGAATTATTTGCTCCCTTAACGTGTGATTTTTTCTTGTCCATTTCATGAGACATTGAACTCATGTTCATTTTAAGAGCATGTCTTCTCTCTTTTGTCTTAGTGGCTGATTTTGCTGTCTGAGGTAAAGTACCTTGATTCATATTCCCCATCATCATGGCCATCATATCTCGAGTAACTGGCAATGGCTCAGGAAATGGAGGTACTTTTGAATAATCTACAGAATGTTGCGAAGAGGTCACTAAGGCACCGTATGCAGCCCCTACTGTATCTAAGGATTCTGCATAAATGATGTAGGGTGTGTTTTTTTGAATTTTAACAAGCACATCATAGGTTTCACCTGATGCAATGGCAAAATCTTTAATCATATAGGGTCTCACATCATTCCCTTCGGCGTGCACCATCTGCATTTCAGACTCAGGAATTTTTACACGAAAAATGGTGCTTCCTCCAGCACCTATAAAGCGTAACCGTACCACATCCCCTTGCTTCACCAAAGCAGTCCAAGGTTTGAATTTGGGTTGACCATTGAGTAAAAATGCATCATAAGCAACATCACTAAAATCATAAATACTCATGCGCATTTGTTGCATCATTTTGTAGTCATTAAACAATCGCTTACGTTCCTCTGCGGAGCCTTTTTTATAATCATGCATAAATTTTAATAAAGAGGGCTGCAGCGGAAATCGCGGAGAATAATAATCCCCTTCTTTCTTTAGATTTTTTAAAATCTGCTCTGGTTTGGTATTACTCCAATCGGATAACACCACAACAAAATCTTTCGTGTATTTATATTTGGGTGCCTTAATCGGGTCGATGACGAAGGCACCATATAAGCCCTGTTGTTCTTGTAATTCAGAGTGTGCATGGTACCAATACGTTCCTGATTGCTTGAGTACAAACTGATAATGAAATACACCTCCTGATGGAATCGCTTTTTGACTCACATGCTCCACACCATCCATTTGCCAAGGAACTAAAACACCATGCCAATGAATTGTTGTGGGTTTATCCAAATGATTGTATACATTAATAGTGACCTTATCGCCTTCCTTAAAGTGTAGTGTTGGTGCTGGAATCTGATTATTTACCGCAATCGCAACTCGAGATTTTCCAGCAAAATGAACGGTCTTGTAGCCCACAACTAAATCAACAACACGCTGGGCAGAAAACACATTGGTCATCACCAAAAGACTGGTGAGAAATACACTTATTTTTTTCAGCACAATCCATTCTCCCTTCTTATTCTTCAATGATTGCGTTTTAAGATGTTTATTAAGAAAAAATCGACGCACTTTTCATGGGCTTTATTCATGATGATGTTCGGTTTCACCTTCGGTACTTGGTAGCGACAAGACACCCAATCCATGGCGATACACAAGCTCCCCACCACGCCAGGCTGTAGAGAGCAACAAACCCTGAACAAGAAACATTGCGACAAGGAACGTAAGAGTCATTGCTTTTTGCTTGTAATAGCGCCATAAAGACCAAATTGCAACAAGCCACATGGCAAAAGCAGTAGACAATGCCCAATTGCGATGGTTCATCATGGCCATGTGTGCTGGCTCATCATGCTTCACTGTATAATAAGCATAAAAACCGGCAATAACCGTCAAAATCGTCACTAAAGCCGCACACCATAAACACCAACGGCCAACAACTTCAAATTCTAACGTCATTTTATCCGAGACAAGAGGCGTGGATTTAGATAAATACGTAAGTAGGTAAAAACCAAATGATGTAGTAAATAATGCGACGGTAAAATGCACCAAAATCGGATGCCAATTGGGGAGTATTTCAAACATTATAAAATCCTTTTTATCATGGTCTAACTTATCATACTGAGAACAATTTCATTTTGCATTCATTATGGATAACCTAAGTGGTACCTTTGAGAATAAAAATTAGCATTTTAACTCCTACATAATTCATGCAGCACCGATAGGATTTCTTTGTCATTTACTTACACCGATAAGCCTTACCCTCTAAAGTATGTTTATCGACTAAATGTGTTTTAGGATTACCACTAAAAGTTGATTTATCTTTTGTAATAACTAACGTATCGCCTCCTAACTCGGCGGTATTATTTTTCAAAGTATTTAATTCGTCCTGATAAAGATGCTCATGGGATTGATAAGATTGACTAACGCCATTCACATCATAGGCAACCACTTTGCCCAAATCGGAGCAATGCTTCATATTGTTGCTCGGTGGAGCAACCCTGATATGCTGTGCTTCAGGCAATAAAGGTACATTTTTACTGCAACCAACGAATCCAAGAACTAGAAAAGGTACGACATAGCGGCTTATGGTGTTCATTTACTCTTTTCCCCTCTACATTTAAAATTGTTCTAATTGACTCTGGCCATTAGGGCACAATTTTCTTGGAAAAAATAGCTTTTTCCAAGAAAACCACTGCCTTTAACAGTAATAGTAAAACCAATCTTACTGAATGCATAATAGACTTAACCATACTGATTTAATTATTATTGGCAGCTTGAACGGGATCGGTGGAAAAAACCTACTTGCGTGTATTGACACATCAGATAATTTTTTACTCCATTTATTCTGTTGCTGCGGGATTCTTAGTCGTCCATTATAATTTTTTATTGAAAATTGATAAATGAGCTGTGCCTAAAAAATACAACCCGTTCTTAAATAATAAGGTCACCTAAAAACATGCGCTGCCTTCAAACTTTATATAAATTGATGTCTTCCTTTAAATGTTTGGCAATATCATCCAAATTATGAATAAATGCCATCATCTCTTTAATGCCGCTTGAAAAGGTTGAAGTGGTACGATTAATTTCATTCATACTTTCAACAATTTGTTCAATACCTACAGCTTCCTGCCGTATAGCCACCTCGATGTGTTGACTGGAAATAGATGCTTCATGAATCATTTGGCTGAGCGCTTGAATGACTTGGCCTGCTTTTTCGATAAGTTGTGTTCCTGAATCAAGAGTTTTTGTTCCTTCTTCCGTAACGGTAACGGCTTTTTCTGTAGTTCGTCGGATGTCCTCAAGAATTTTTTGTACTTGTACTGTCGATTGTTCTGATTGTTCGGCAAGATGTCTTACTTCATTAGCTACTGCAGCAAAACCTTTTCCTGCCTCACCTGCTTTTGATGCTTCAATTGAAGCATTCAATGCCAGCATTTTTGATTGTTGGGCCAAAGTATTGACCACCGATGTGATGTCGCCAATTTGTTGGGTGTGATTACTTAGATCAAGAATGGTTTGCGCAATAAGCTTCATTTTTTCTTCTGAATCTTTGAATCCTTGAATACTTTTCTGGACCGACTCTCTACCTCGTTTTCCTTGTTCATAGGTATTTTTAGCCACTTCTTTCAGCGCTTGTGCTTTGGTCATCGTTTCTTTTGAGCTTTTATCAATTTCTTCCAGCGAAGCACTGATTTCATTAATTGCAGTTGCTTGGGAGGTAATACTTTCTGCTTGTTGATTAGCAGACGTAATGACCGTCCCAACCATAGTTACGATATTATTACTTACTTTGGTGATTTTTTGGGTAATAGATGCCAAACCATTGGTCATCGAATTTAAATCGTTACCCAGCTCGTGTAAAATACCTTCTTTATCAACTTCAAGACGCTCTCGAAGATCTCCTGCAGCAACTTTACTGCTGTATTCTCTAAATTTTTTCGATGCATTAACGAGTTTTTCAAATAATTCTCGAGATTCTTCTTCTTTAGTACGAAGAATTTCTTCATTTTTTCTAATGGCTTCTTGCATGGCTTTGAGCGATAGAAGCAATTTACCTAATTTGCCTGCCGATTGAATTTGGATCACGACATCACGCTCTCCTGCAGCAATTCGTTCGGCTATATCAATCGCTTTATCTACTGGAATTGCTATAGCTCGTTGGGTTGTGTAAGGCACAACAAGGGTTAAAACAATGGCTAAAATGAGTAGCCAAAAGGCTGATTTTTTTAAGGAAATTAGGCTGTTATCTATTGTATTTACATTCTTTTCTATTTCACGTGCTAAGTCGCTGAATAATCCACCAGTTCTTTTGCCGGTCTCTTCATAATAAGGACCATCAATGATATTGATCATTGATTTTTCAAAAGCTCTTGTCTTATTTCTGCTGTTTTCTACATTATCTGGATTATTCGGGTCTCGAGAAGCATTGAGTACTGACGCTTGAGCTTGATAAAAAGGCAAATATAATTCTTGTAGCTTGCTCCACTCATGCCGTAGTTTTGGATCATCTAATTTGCGTATGACTCGATCCCACTGATCTCTAACATGAGTGATTTCATTCCAGATATGAGCAAAATAAACTTTATCCTTTGGATCTCCAGTCATTGCCCAATGTTCAAGAATGTCCTGAGCTTGATAAATTTGACTATCAAGGATTGGTGGTAAATTTTCACTATGAATTTTATGTGTGAGATCAATCACATCATTTACTTTAGGTAATAACAGCATAATTAATATCAATAAAGGCAAACTAAGAGCCATAAATCCAATCAGCAATCGGGCCCCTATACTGATTACAAAACCTTGTTTCTTGGTCGCAGTTTCCATGAACGACTCCTATTCCATCTTAATTCTTAAAGATTAGCAGTAATGATGGTTTAATCCGAAGCTCATCAAAGAGCAGTTCTTATTAGAAACCTAATGGCTTGAAAAACTACAAAGACCCTCTTTATCCAGAGTTTTCTTATGTTCCGTTTGTAAGGTCGTATGCCCAATATCAAATTGAGAGAATAAAATGCTCTGAACGCTCACTCTTATAGCTCCCTCTTCTACAAAGGGAGTAATGACAAGATGCGCTGTGAGGCTAATTTTGTCACTGGTAATCGCCCAAATATGCAGGTCATGTACATCCAAAACACCCTCAACAGCCATCATGTGGTTTTTAATTATCTCCAGATCCACTCCAGCTGGCACACCTTCAAGAAGAATATTCACTGTTTCTTTTAATAAAACCCAGGTGCGTGGCAATACCCACAAACCGATTAATACTGCCACAGCAGAATCGACCCAACTCCACTCTAAAAAGCGAATTATAAGTGCGGCAACAATAACCCCTAAAGAGCCCAACATATCACTCCACACCTCAAGATAAGCGCTTTTAAGGTTTAAGCTTTTATCTTTTTCTTGGGAAAGAAGGTACATAGACGCTATATTAACAACCAAACCAAGACTGGCAATGAGGAGCATTCCTAAGGAATAAATTTCAGGAGGTTGTTTGAGTCGCTGATAGGCCTCAAACAAAATATAAAGGGCCACTAAAAAAAGAAGGACCGCATTAAATGCAGCCGCTAAAATTTCAAATCGATTATAACCAAACGTGCGACGCGCATCGGCAGGACGTTTACTAATACGAATCGCAATTAGAGCAATAATAAGAGCGGTAACGTCCGTTAGCATATGTGCGGCATCAGAAATTAATGCAAGGCTTCCTGTGATAATGCCACCAGCGACCTCGGCAATTAAAAAGCTTCCCGTGAGCAAAAGAGCGAACCACAGTAACTGCTCTTTTGAGTATTTTTTTAAATCATGAGGTACATCCTTACTCATTATTGCTCCTCATCAGCACCAGCTAATTTAATTTAAATGAAACACCATGTAAGAAAATCGCGGCAAGGATAAGAAAAGTAATAAAAGCGGTGTAAAAATGGATGGTTTTCTTAGTTTTTCTGAACCACCAGATAAGACCAATCAATACAATAATTGCAATACCTAAAGAACTTAAAAACCATCCATTAGTAAACATTTATGTTTTCCTATTTAGTCGTTCTTAGGTTGGTGGTCATGACCACCATCGCCACCAAATCCTCCCTCATAGCTAACCTCAGGATGAGCTGGAGCAGGTGTTGTTTTAGGAGTGCAGGCAGTCAAGCCCAAACCCAATAAACCGATTAATACAATTATTTTAAATCCATTAGTATTCATTATTTCTCCTTAACAGCCAATCAAAATAACTTGAAACTACTTACATCGTAACATACTGAATAACAGAAGATAAATGCATCTTATCTTCTCCATTTTATGTTTGCACGCCACCTTTAAAAAAATTCATTTTTTAATATTTTTTAGAAAATAAAGCAACTGTACTGCATCCTTCTTGGATATGGGTTTTTTAAAATAAGTAGCGCTCTCATGAGACGGGTTTTCCTGATTATGGCTAGAAGTTAAAATGATTATGGGCGTATGGTTGTTTAATACCGAATTTTTTTGTATCTGGTCAATCAGCTCATAGCAATTTAAATTTTTATCCACTAAGATAAAATCATAAACTCTCATGAAAGCCAACTCTCTTGCCGATTCATCATCCCCTGCCATATCCACCAAATGCTTCAACTCTAATAAATGCATACGAATGAGAATACGAATTCCTAATGAGGATTCCACCACTAAAAAACGCAATGGATGAGCGCTATATTGTTCATTTTCAACCCAATCATTCATCATGCAACCTCTTTCGTGACAAACCCACCAAGACTCTCATTATCCCTTCATTTCCTGATACTCCGAATGCCCTTTATGGGAATTAAGTAAGCGCAGCCCATTCGCAACAACAATTAGACTCGCACCCATATCAGCAAATACCGCCATCCATAACGTTGCTAATCCTCCCAGGGCCAGAATGAAAAACACCCCTTTAATTGCAAGGGACAAAGTAATATTTTGGCGAAGAATACGCGCCGTTCTTCGGCTTAAATCAATGTATAAAGGAAGCATGGCTAAATTATCATTCATTAACGCAACATCTGCGGTTTCTAAAGCCGTATCGGTACCTTTGCCCATCGCAAAACTAATCGTAGCTTTTGCAAGTGCTGGTGCATCATTGATTCCATCACCCACCATTCCCACCGTTTTATACTGTTCCAAAAGCCGATTAATTGCTTGTAATTTTTCAGTAGGCAAAACATTCGCCTGCACTTCATCAATCCCCAGCACTTTGGCAATGGCTTTAGCCGTCAGGGCATTATCACCGGTTAACATCGCTGTTTTAAGTCCTTGTTGATGCAAGGTGTCAATTGCCCATTTACTCGTAGCACGAAGCGTATCGGCCACTGCAAAAACGGCTAAAACCACCGCTGAATTACTCAAAATGACTGTTGTTTTTCCTTCCTCTTCCAAACGCTTAAGTTCCTGCTCTACAGCAAGAGAGCACACCTTATTATCTTCTGCCAGTTGATGATTTCCAACGTAATACAATCCTTGACTAATAATTCCTTGCACCCCGCGGCCAGGAAGTGCTGAAAATTGCTCTACCTCAAGCAAAGACTCATTAGGTTGATTTTGCCGCCAGTATTCAACCAAAGCATGAGCCACTGGATGTTCCGAATGACTATCAAGACTTGCAGCAAGGACTAATAAGGACTCTTTCGATTGTTGTTTATCATAAACGATAAAATCAGTCACTACAGGTTTTCCCTCTGTTAAGGTGCCTGTTTTATCCAGAGCAATTAATTTAAGCTGGTGCCCCATTTCTAAATAGCTGCCTCCTTTGATAAGAAGACCATGTTGTGCCGATGAAGCCAATCCGCTGACTACCGTTACCGGTGTAGAGATGACCAAAGCACAAGGGCAAGCAATAACCAATAACGTTAAGGCTTTATATATCCAGTCATAAAAAGGATAACCAAACACCAACGGGGGAATAAGTGCAATAACCAGTGCAATCAAGACCATAATTGGGGTGTAGTATTTGGCAAACTCATCGACAAAACGTTGCGTTGGCGCCCGCTCACTTTGTGCCTGCTCAATGGCTTTACCAATTTTAGCAAGCAATGTATCACCCGAAGCCTTAGTGACTTTAACCTCAAAGGCACCGTGCTCATTTAAAGTCCCTGCAAACACGTCATCACCTACTTGCTTGCTCACTGGCATGGATTCCCCTGTAATCGGGGCTTGATTGACCGTACTTTGTCCCGATATCAACACCCCATCCAGTGGGATGCGCTCACCGGGTTTTACTTTAAATACCGCACCAACGGCTACCTCTTCTACAGGCAAAGTCTGCCATTGACCATTATCCATTTTAATCCGAGCCACCACTGGTGCAATTTGCATGAGACTGCGAATGGCAAGGCGGGCTTTATCTAAAGAATAACGTTCGATTCGCTCAGCAAGAGCAAATAAAACAGTGACCATCGCGGCTTCCGGCCAGGCCCCTATAATCATGGCCCCGGTGATTGCAATTAACATCAGGCTATTAATGTTCATGGCCTTAGTACGCAGCGCGATTAAACCCTTCTTAAAAGTAGAGGGACCACTTAAGGTAATGGCAAGCAGAGCGGGAAGAATGACCCAAATAAATTGCTCTTTAGTAATGAAATAAGCAGTTAACTCAGAGCAAAGCGCTAAAAAGCCTGCCAAAGCTAGCAATGGCCATGACGAATCAACTTGCTTCTTCTCTTCTTTTGCAGAGGAGGTGCTGCCTTGAACCCGAACACTCATGCCTAACGCTTCAATTTGTTTTTGCAACACATCAATAGCTGGAAGACGATGGTGCACGGTCACTTCCTCAGCAATGAAATTAAAATCCATCTGCGCCACTTCAGGAATCACTTTTAATTGGCGCCTGATTAATTGCTCTTCAGCCGGACAATCAAGGCCTGCAACAAAAAAAGTAGTTAAAGTTAGAGGCTTTGTCATAATGAGCTCCCACATTGGCCGCAAAAATTTGCCCCTGCAGTAATAGTGGCACCACAACTGCATTGAGTATTCTCAAGACCGCTGCCACATTGACTACAAAATCGTGCCCCAGGAGCTAGAGAGCTCTTGCAGCGCGGGCAACTCAATCCTCTTGATTCAGGATTGGTTGAGTAATTATTCTGTTGGCTTATTTGACCATGATGAGAGCGGCGATATCCGCCATGATGGCCGCCAAGACTTCCAAGCATTCGTTTTAGAAAACTCATGTTAATTCTCCATTTCTTCAGTAAAGTGCTTGAGCATGTCCTCTAAAATACAACGCACATGCGCATCATAAATAGTGTAATAAATATGTTTTCCCTCTCTATTTGCTAAAAGAAGACGTGCAGAACGTAATAGACTTAAATGATGGCTCGCCAATGGCACCGAAAGTTGCAGTTGTTCCGCCAGCTCTGAAACTGATTTTGGACCATCCAAACACGCGATAAGAAGCTTTAAACGATTGGGCTCACCCATCAAATGCAAGATATCGCTTAAAGTGATGATTTGGTCTTGAGTTAGCATAGTTAATTAAACAGTTAAATAAGTATTTAACTATTAGTGTAGCTCATTCACAGAAGTTGTCAAAACACTATCCGTGTCCTTTGCTCAAAAGAGCTATAATTAAATGAATTTATTTTTATACAAGGAAGAAGAATGACGCCCCTTCTTTCAAATCACAGTCTTCTTATCATCTTAGGATTTGTTTTTTTATGGGGCTAATTTTGATTATCCTGGCAAAAGGAAGCTCCGGCCATAAAATGAAATTTATAACACACTTGGGATTTTATCTTTCTCTTGCTGCCGCACTTATCTTTGCTATAGTGTTCTTTATGGATGTCTTTCCACTTACTTTAAAATGACAATTACTCATATTGTTACAGTTCCATCAAAGAAATCACTCATCTTTGCCTGATTTTTTAATTAGTGATTTCTTGTGCCGCTCATGAAACAGGTAATACAAACCGGGTAAGACTAAGAGTGTTAGAAAAGTGGATGAGATAATGCCACCTATGACCACGGTCGCCAAGGGACGTTGTACTTCAGAGCCCGTGCCCGTAGCCAAAGCCATCGGTACAAACCCCAAAGAGGCCACTAAAGCAGTCATGAGTACCGGACGAAGCCTCGCCAGAGAGCCTTGTAGCACCGCATCTTTTAAGTACATTTTTTTCTGTTCATGCAGTTTATTAATAAAGGTAATCATGACCAGGCCATTAAGAACTGCCACCCCTGACAACGCAATAAACCCAACACCTGCTGAAATGGACAAGGGAATCCCTCGAAGCCACAGTGCAAATACCCCACCAGTTAACGCCAAAGGAATGCCACTAAACACTAAGAGCGCATCTCGTACTCGACCAAAACTCATAAACAACAATAAGAAAATGCCCAATAGTGTGATAGGAACAACGATTTGTAGCCGTTGAGAGGCTGATTGCAACTGCTCAAACTGACCACCCCAGGTTACCCAGTAGCCACTGGGAATTTTGACACTCTGGTCAATCCGTTGCTTGGCTTCATTCACAAATGAGCTTAAATCCCGATTGCGAACGTTAGCACTGACCACCACACGCCGTTTACCACTTTCCCGACTGATTTGATTGGGGCTTTCACTGCGCACCATTTTGGCTACTTCACTCAACGGAATAAAATGTCGTTCGCCATCTTTAGCCTGTGGCAACGGAATAAATACTTGGCGTAGTACATTAGGGTTTGTACGTAACTCTTCAGGCAAGCGCACCACTAAATCAAAACGCTTGTCTCCCTCAAAGAGCTCGCCACCTTTTTTGCCGCCTGTGGCAATGACAATGGCATCTTGAACCGTGCCAATTTGTAAGCCGTAGCGTGCCAAAGCATCGCGATTGATTTCAACGGTTAGTAGCGGTAAACCACTGACTTGCTCTACTTTTACATCAGCAGCACCAGGCACTTTTTTTAATTGAGCACTGATGGCTTCAGCTACTTCGAGCAATGTATTCATGTCATCACCAAATACTTTCACCGCGACATCACTACGCACCCCTGAAATTAATTCATTAAAGCGCATCTGAATGGGCTGAGTAAATTCATAGTTATTCCCTGGAATTTGCTTTACTGCCGCCTCGATTTCTTGTACTAGTTGCTGTTTGCTTTTTTTAGGATTCGGCCAATCCTTCCGAGGCTTTAACATAATAAACGTGTCAGCGACATTGGGCGGCATAGGATCAGTGGCCACCTCCGCAGTCCCCAGTTTTGCAAAAACTCGTTTGACTTCGGGAAACTGGCTTACTCGCTCTTCCACTAAGTGCTGCATGGTAATGGCTTGTGTTAAACTGGTGCCAGGAATTCGCATCGCGTGCATGGCAATGTCGCCTTCATCAAGACTTGGAATAAATTCCCCGCCCAAACGAAATGCGAGCAAGAGACTAATCCCTACCAAAGCAACTGCACCTCCTATCACCAACCTTCTGGCATGAAAACAGCGGCGCAAGGCTTTTGCATAAACAAGTGAGAGGTAGTGTACCAACCAATTTTCTTTTTCTTGTACACGTCCACCTAAAAAAATGGCAACGGCAGCTGGAACAAAAGTCAGAGCAAAGAGCATGGAAGCAAGCAGCGCGGTAATAACCGTTTGCGCCATCGGCAAAAACATTTTCCCCTCAACCCCTGTGAGCGTTAAAATCGGTAAATAAACCACCGTGATAATAAAGACACCAAAGATACTAGGCCGAATCACCTCCGTTGTGGCATAAGCTATGACTTTCAAGCGCTCTTCTAAATTTAAAACACGATGCAAAGCATGCTGTTGTTCACCCAAATGCTTAATGCAGTTTTCAACAATAATGACCGCACCATCGACAATCAAACCAAAATCAAGAGCGCCTAAGCTCATCAAATTGGCACTGATTTTATTAGATACCATCCCTGTAATGGTAAGCAACATGGATAAAGGAATCACCATCGCGGTAATCAGTGCTGCGCGAATGTTACCTAAAAACAAGAACAAAATAACACAAACAAGCAATGCCCCTTCAATCAGGTTTTTCTTCACCGTATTAATGGTAGCGTTCACAAGCAAGGTTCGGTTATAGACCGTGACTGCTTCAATACCATCTGGCAATGATTTATTAATAACTTTCATTTGGGCCGCGACTCGTTCAGACACCGTGCGGCTGTTCTCGCCCATAAGCATAAATACTGTGCCTAAAACGACTTCTTTACTGTTCTCTGTTGCTGCTCCTGTTCGTAGCTCCTTGCCTAAAGCCACTTCTGCAATATCACGAATTCGGATAGGTGTTCCTTCAAAGCTTGCAATAACAATGTTCTCAATATCGGTGATGTTTTGCACCTGCCCTGGTACGCGAATTAAGTTCTGCTCGCCATTGGTTTCAATATATCCCGCACCCACATTGGCATTATTGCGTTCTAATGCCTCAACCACGTTGTTTAAGCTTAACCCATACCGAACCAGTTTCATGGGATCTGGAGTGATGTGAAATTGTTTTTCATAACCCCCAATGGTGTTTACTTCAGCCACTCCCTCCACATTACGCAGTTGTGGCTTGATAATCCAATCTTGAACGGTACGCAGTTCCGTTGGATTGTAACGCTGACTTACTGGTACATTTGCCTTGTTAGTGACCGTGTACATAAAAATCTCACCAAGCCCTGTAGAGATTGGGCCTAAGGTGGTTTCTACTCCTGGAGGAAGCTTGTCTTTTACTTCCTGCAAGCGCTCATTAATTAATTGACGCGCAAAATAAATGTTCGTTCCATCTTTAAAGACCACCGTGACTTGCGACAGTCCATAACGTGATAAAGAACGAGTGTAATCCAGATTAGGCAACCCGCTCATAGCCAGTTCAATAGGAAAAGTAATTCGTTGCTCCACCTCAAAGGGTGAATAGCCAGAGGCTTGAGTATTGATTTGCACTTGCACGTTGGTGATGTCAGGTACCGCATCAATAGGCAAACGTTGAAAATTATACACACCATAAAGAGCAATGATTGTCGTAAATAATAAGACAAACCATCGATGCTTTAGGGAAAAACGAATTATTTTTTCAAGCATTACCAATCCTTAGTGCTCGTGGCTCGCGCCATCCTTACCTAATTCTGCTTTCATAAAAAAGCTGTTATTACTGACATAGCGCTGGCCTGCATCAAGCCCCGAAACTACTTCGACCCACTCATCATCCCTTTGGCCTAAAATAACAGGCGTTGCCTCAAAATAATCTCCTTGCTGGATAAAAATTACCTCTTTCTCATCCATGCGCTGAATAGCCGACAAAAGTATGGCAACTGGAACCGTTTTTTCTTTAATGGTAATTGCGGCATTAATGTACATCCCAGGCAACCAAACACGAGGCTCATTAGAAAGAACTGCTCGTGCGAGCGTTGTTTGACTGTCTTCAATGCCTAAGGGCGCAATGTAAAAAATGGTGCTGATGGATTTTGGTGTTCCTTCATCTCCAGTTACCACCACACTCATGCCTTGTTTTACTAAAGGCACCTCTTTACGATACAAGGTAAAATCGGCCCACACAGTAGCCAAATTAGCCACTTCATAAATAGGTTTGGTGTTTTGCGCAAGCTCCCCATTGGTTGCGTATTTTTGCACGATGGTTCCGCTCATGGGGGCATTAATTGTATAATTTTGTAAACTTTCGTTACTCTCAATCGTAACTAATACGTCCCCTTTGGTGACTTCATCGCCTAAATTTTTAGTCATTGATTTAATAATGCCTGAATAGCGTGCATAGATGGGGGCTAAGGTATCTCGATTGGGAGCAATTTTGCCTACGACTTTAAGTTGTGTTTTAATTGTTTGGCTTTGTGCCTTAGCCGTTTGAATGTCTGCCGCTTTCAGAATGGCTGGCGCCATTTTAATGCGGCCTTCATAAGTCGCATAATGCCAGGCATAACGTTTATCCTGGAATTCTAATTGAATGCTCACATCAAAAGAATAAGGCTCTTCAATCGCCTCAACGCTTTGTAAAAAATTCTCGACAGGAGTGAACGCAATTGCTTCTTTTTTATCACCAAATCGCTTTAACTGAACGGTCAATTGCGCTTTCCCAGGCGCGATAGGCTCACCATTCTTATACAAATAAGCGCGAAAATGCGGTGGCATACCTCGTTCAAAAATTAAAAACTCAAGGGCTATATCTCCATCCTTAAACAAACGCCCACCTTGCGGACCCTTTTCCATGGTTTCTTGATGATTTTTTTCTTCATCGCCATGGGATTCTTCATTTGCTGCCCATAACGAAAAGGAACTTAACCCCAATAACAGAATTATAAAGGGCATGCAGGATAGGAATGGCTTTAAAACTCTCATTTACTCTCCTTAGAAGGCGCTAATCCTAAAAGCCCGGTCAGTTGAATTAAGGCTTTATGATAATCAGCATGAGCTTGTTGGTAATGACGCTCTTCTTCATACAACGAATTAAGGGCTGTAGATAATTCAATGTACGTATAACGTCCCATTTGGTAGCCGTCTTGTGCCAATTTGATTGATTTACGGGCCAAAGGTAATAATGAATTCGTCACCAAGCTTGCCTCATAATGACTTTGTTCGGCTTGTAGAAAAGCCCCATAGACATTTTGACGCACATCAAGGCGTGTACCTTGAAGCTCATGAGCCGTTTGGGTGTATTGTGCCTCAGCGGTTATGATTTTGCCTTGATTTCTATTGTAAACAGGCACTTCTGCAAAAGCAGAAGCCACTGCGGCATTACTGCCATCATCAGAGAAATGACGACCGCCTAATTGAATGTTTAAATCCGGCCACACAGATTTTTTAACTGCAGTAATAGTTGCACGCTTGGCGTGTAATTGCTGTTGAAGCTGCACTAACTGAGGGCTTTGCGGTAATTTTCTAAGTAACACAGCCCAGTTCAATGTCACTCCAGGAAGACCTTTATCCACCAATTGTCTATCAACTCGTAACCCATCACCTAATAGACGCGCCAATTTCGCACGCTGAAATAAAGCATCCCGTGCGGCTTTATTTTCTTGAATACGCGCTTCGCCTAAGCGCACCTGGGCCAAACGTAAGTCTAATTCCGCTCCTGCGCCTGCCTTAACTCGACGCTCGATTGCGCTTACGATGTCTTGATTGAGGCGAATAAGTTTTTGGGTTACTTGATGCCATTGACCTGCATAAAGTGCATCCACATAGGCCACACCAACTGCCACATAAAGTATCGCTTTTTGCACTTGAATTTGGGCAAGAGAAGCTAAGTAGTCTGCATAGGTTGCTTTTTTCAGATACTGTAACCGATTCCCCAAAGGGATGGGCTGGGTCACTGATGCCGTAGTTTCTGCCGCTTCATAACTCGAATAACTTCCCGAGCCGCCAAAGTTTTCTGCGGTTAAAGTCACTTGAGGATTGGGATAAAGCCCACTTTGGATAAAAAAACCGCGCATGGCTTGTGCTTTATCTATTTCGGCTTGTAATTCGGGATTATTGCGATAAGCAATGCCCAGGGCTTGTTTGAATGTCAAAGGGGTGGCCGCGAGCGCCTCACTCGCTACAAGGCTCATTGCACTCCATATAACATAATAAAATAAATTACGCATTCCCTACCCTATCAAATCCTTTTCAAACCTTATCGTTCAGTGTACCTTGATTTTGGGCCTCGATACACCCTATTGCTAAAAAAACCAGAAAATCATAGCATTAAGTCACTGAAATGATTACCAAACTGGTATACACTGATCTTTATAATCCATTAACTTGTTTATCCTATGTACCTACGATTATTATTTGTTTTTTTAATAATCTTGACTGCCGAACTGAAGGCTCAGTCATTAACTATTGGAATAGTGGCGTATGACCCGCCGTTTTCAATGAATGCCGACAAAAATCATTTCTTTGGGTTTGACATTGAGCTCATAACGGAGCTCTGCAAGCAAATTAAAGCTCAGTGTCAATTGAAATCCATGCTGTTTGACGAGCTGTTTACAGAATTAAAAGCGAGTAAAATTGACTTGGGCATAGCGGCAATTACCATCACCAACGAACGGCAGAAAACCTTTCTCTTTAGTCTTCCCTATCTGGCCAGTGCAGCACGTTTTATGACCATAAAAAACGACTCAATTACATCTCTTGAACAACTCAACAATAGATCAATAGGCATTATCAGAGGCTCTCTCTTCAAACAACTCATTACTCAGAAATTTAAAACCAATAGGGTTAGAGAATATCCTTCAACCAATCAACTCATCACTGCCTTAAATCAACAGGAAGTGGATGCCCTGCTGATGGATGATTTTTCGGCTGATTATTGGATAGCTAATAATAACACCTTGTTTAAAGGATTAGGCAAACCCTTCCCCGTCGGCATCGGTTATGGAATCATGGCCAAAATGGATTCTAAGATGCTAATGAACCAAATCAATCAAGCCTTAAAACATATTGAAAAAAATGGATTCTATTTGTCTTTATATCAAAAATATTTTCACACCATACCCATGCATTAATATATATCACTAACGGTTATCTTAATGTCACTGTTTTAATTTAATTTGGCTTAATAGTGTCCGTGACCATGACCATGCGGGTGATACCCACTAAATACTCGCTTAGGCTGTTGATTGTTTTTTGAATCTTCTTTATTAATAGAAGAAGCGCAGGAAGCCAACAAAAACATTAAAGAAATGAGCATCAATACATATGAGGTTACTAAACTAGATTTTTTCATCATTCGCATCCTTAGAATAACTCACTTGCTGTTATTTTTTAATATCATTATTATGGATGAAATAAAAGTAAATTGTACTCCTTTCGTTTTATATTCATTCAATATAAAACACGGAGTTAAATTGATGAAATTTTATTCCCGTCAACACCGCACAGGAGGCCAATATGAAAAAAGAGGTTTTTATTTCAATCTGTGGCGGCCTTATTTTTTCTTTAGCCACACAAACAATTCTGGCCGATGAAATTCCCAGACACACCTTACCTATGTCTGAAATTTTGAAAATTCTGCAGACTCGGGGTTATAGCGCGATAAGAGAGGTTGAATTTGATGATGGTTTATATGAGGTGGAAGCCTTGATGAGAAAGGGATTCAGCTTATTCTTCGAATGAACCCCAATACAGGGGACTTTATCAACACCAATTTAAAAACCACGAAATACCCCATCTCAATGCTTGAAGCGGCCCAGAGAATTGAAGACGCGGACTATCATACTATTTTCAAAATTGAAGCGCACGGCAGTCAGTATGAGGCAAAGGCCCTTGGTAAAGAGGATAAAAAAATTAAATTACGCATCGATGCTAATTCTGGCAAAATATATATCCTTGAATAAGAGAATTAGGGTTATTTATTCTGCAACCTTTAAAATTTTTCAATAAATACAGCAAACAACCTATTTAAGTTAAGCTTAAAGAAATTTAAGGCTTGACATCCCCTGTCCTTATCACAAGAGCCATCACGAATCAGCTGATGCCTGCCCCTTGTCCTTATTTAATTGCTGCCTGTTTTTTAAATTCAAGGAGGGTTTTTAGCATGCACTAAGATGGACTTTCGAGCTATTATGAAATTACAAAATAGTTCAAGCGCCATTTTTTATTCATCATGTATACTCTGCCCCTAAAATTACCTAAGTCCTTCATTGCTTTTTCTATCATGTCAGTTTATGACGCAAACGCAACGCATTGACAATCACTGACACTGAACTGAGTGCCATGGCCGTACCGGCTATCATCGGGTTAAGCAACAAGCCCGTGAGTGGATAAAGAACGCCTGCTGCAACCGGCACACCCAGTGCATTATAAAAAAAGGCAAAAAAGAGGTTTTGTTGAATGTTTTGTACCGTATGGACCGATAATTCGTAGGCTTCTAAAAGCTTGCTTAAATCACCTGATAATAAGGTCATGCCAGCACTTTCAATCGCCACATCACTACCGGTTCCCATCGCAATGCCAATGTCGGCTTTTGCCAACGCAATGGCATCATTAACTCCATCTCCCACCATGGCAACCACATGTCCTTTTTGTTGCAGTTCGGAAATCACTTTGCTTTTTTCATCGGGCAATACTTCTGCAATCACCTCTGTAACACCTACGCGTTGGGCCACCGCGTTTGCAGTCATAGCATTATCACCCGTGAGCATGATGACGTGAATACCCTTTTTCATAAGAGAAGCAACTGCAAGTTGGCTGGACTCTTTAATACGGTCGGTCACAATAAAAACACCCGCCAATTGTTTATCAACCGTTAAATAAATCAAAGTAGCCCCTTCTTCTTGTGCTTTTAACGCAGCAATTGGAATTTCATTGTCAGGAACAGACAACCAGTGCGCATTGCCAATGGCAACCATCGCACTATCGATTTGCGCTTGAGCCCCCTTTCCTCGGACTGCAATAAAATCGGTGGCCTCTTTCAGTGTCATCTGACGTCTTTGCGCTTCATCACGTAGCGCTCTAGCCAATGGGTGTTCGCTATGCCGCTCAAGGGAGGCGGCAAGAACCAAAAGTTCCGCTTCTTGCCAGTGACCACTGGGGATAATTTGGGTCAATGCCGGATGGCCTTGAGTCAGTGTTCCTGTTTTATCCACCACCAACGTGTTGATTTTGCGTAATTGCTCTAGTGATGCTGCATTTTTAATTAAGATACCACGTCGTGCGCCCTCACCTATCCCAACCATGATTGACATAGGCGTTGCAAGTCCTAAAGCACAAGGACAGGCAATAATCAGTACGGAGATGGCAGCGATTAAGCCATAGCTTAAGGAAGGCGCAGGGCCTATTAAAAACCAGACGAGAAACGAAAGTATCGCAATCCCTAAAACGATTGGCACAAACCAAGCCGATACAGCATCGGCCAAACGCTGAATAGGCGCTTGGCTACGCTGTGCTTCACTGACTTGTGTGATAATGCGGGCAAGTATGGTGTCTTTACCCACATGAGCGGCTTTTATAATGAGACTGCCATGTTGATTGAGCGTCCCGCCAATGACTTGATTGCCAACTTCTTTGGCGACAGGCATAGGCTCACCGGTTAACATGGACTCATCGACATCACTTTGCCCGCGAATTACCTCCCCATCAACCGGAATTTTTTCACCGGGGCGCACAAGCAACCTATCCTCTACCGCTACTTCATCAAGTGTGATGTCCTCTTCTTGCTCTTCATTATTCAATCGGTGAGCAAGGGTTGGATTTAAATGAAGCAATGCGCGAATGGCATCCCCTGTGCGCTCGCGTGCTTTTAATTCCAATACTTGCCCTAAAAGCACCAAGGTCGTAATGACTGCTGCTGCTTCAAAATACACCGGCATCATGCTGCTTTTCTGCATATGTAGGGGTGGCAATTGGGGGAAAATAACTACCGCTAAACTATAGCCCCAGGCAACGCCTGTTCCCAAAGCAATCAGGGTAAACATGTTCAAGTGACGGGACAAAAGCGATTGCCAACCACGAACAAAGAAAGGCCTGCCACAACCTAAAACCACCAAAGTGGTCAGTGCTGCTTGAAGCCACAAGGATAAGGACATTCGAGTAGGTGCGACCATCCAATACTCATCCATCGCTAAGAGAACAACCGGGATGCTGAGGATAGAGGACAGTATAAAACGCCTAAACATATCCTCATATTCAGGATTTTTTTGCTCAGCTAAACTCACCTGCTCAGGCTCAAGCGCCATGCCGCAAATGGGACAGGTTCCTGGTTTATCTTGACGGATTTGGGGATGCATGGGGCAAGTATACAGGGCGTTTTTTGATGTCGTCACAGTAGGCGCAGATGTTTGTGAATGCTGATGATTGCAGCAACTGTGTGCTTCTTTATGGTGCTGAGAACCGTGTTTATTTGTACTCATCATGCACCTCAATCGTATTTTTTAAGCAAGGCCATAATCTCATCCATTTTTTCCTGGCGAGATTCCTGATTGCCATGGCAGGCCGCTTCATTAAGGCAATTCAACACGTGGCGCTCAAGCACGCCAAGCTCAATGGTTTTTACCGCATTACGAACAGCGCGTAGTTGCGACAGAATATCCACGCAATAGCGTTTCTCCTCAATCATCCGCTTAATGCCTTCAAGCTGACCTGTAACTCGATTAAGTCGGGATAATTCGTGGTGATGCTCTGGGTGTTTTGACATGTATTTTCTCCTGTATACCCCTATAGGTATATACCCATAAGGGGTATTTTGTCAACGCTAAGATAGAAAATAAAAAACGACGAGCCGAGCCTATGACACAACAAAAAGCAACAAGGAGAACAAATTAATAGAAATAACGGATTCGGTTTATGAGCGTAAATTAATTGGATGCTCCACTTGCTTATGAACCATTGTAAATGCAAACCGAATCGTATGTGATGTTTTGTTTTGCAGCATAACAGGCTATATCAGCCTGTTTGATGATCTCAATGACTGATACAGAATCACGATTTAGTATGGAGATACCTACCGAGCATCCAACGTTAAACTCATTGGCATCATAAGACTTTGATGCAAGTTGCACGATATCTCGTGCTATATGAGAAGCCTCCTCCAAAGAAATATGGTTCATCACTGCAATAAATTCATCACCACCATAACGCGCAATCAAGTCGTTTTTTCGAAGCCGTTGTTTTAATAATGTGATAAAATTTTGCAACACCTTATCACCGACATCATGACCAAAGTTATCATTCACCAATTTAAAGTTATCCATATCAATGAACATGATGACACACATTCCACCACCTGTTTGTATATTCTGGAAGTAAGTATTGAGCACATCAAGAAGATGCTCCCTTGTGTTACAACCAGTGAGTCCATCATGTTTGCTTCGATGTTCCAATGTTGCAAAACGCAACGTTAAGTCATCAATCATTAATCATTTCTGTTTTTTTAATCGTTTTTTCCATTAACTGACACGATAAATAAACATAAAGTCCGCCCAATAAAAATACAGAGGCATAAAAATAATTAAGACAGTGGGGATCAATAAAAACACCGTAAAGAATGCAGCTTAAATAGCTCAATATGAACAGACCAATAAGAGTCAATTAGGCAATCCAGTGGTAACGATATCCATTTGTTTCACGAAGAAGGCCATGAATTAGATACCCTCCTTTTGAAAGAAGTAGAATACCTAAAGTAATCATACCGATGGGAATAAAAGTTGCACTCATTTTATCAAGTCAGTCATTACCCTTATCCATGAGTATAAAACCAGTTTTGATTTTTTTCATGAATAGCAGCCACACGAATGAGACACTATTGATTGAATTAGGATGTTTATGCTAGAAAGATCATTTTAGAGATAAAGGCCCATGGAACAAATAAAAAAACCCATTTTTTCTCAGTTAATTCATGTTTCTGATGCAAGATTATCCTAGAATTGAATAAGATGGGCATCCATTTTTGTTACAAAAGCTATTTTCTTTCATGAGAGTGTTTTGAAAAGATTTCTATTTGTGGAGTTCAAAAAACGTGACTATTTTATTGAATACACTCGAACGTGAGTGCTTAATTTTTTTATCCACGAGAATAGTGACTCAAGAAAATCTTCAGGGGTTAATTTATGAGTTCCTTTACACACAACCTGAACATTTATTACTAATACTGGCCAAAGAGGTACAGCACGACGATGCAATTAGCACGATTCTGGCTCAATCAAAACCCCATCAATCTAATATTTTGATTGAGAGAGTTATAGGTCATTTAAACGATATTCTTTTTCAAATCATCAAAACTTATTATTTTCAAACAAAATATTAATCGCAGCCAAATGAGTCATCTCTGTCGTTACCCTACCTAAATTGTGGCGCATCAATACCCAGCTTAAAGTCTTACGACCCATAAGTCCTAAAGGAATATATTGCCTTTTTATATCACAACGGTCATCTGTGCCCCATGGGTAGAAACAGCTAAAAAAGGAGCCTCTTTTTTTATTGCATAAAACCCTTTGATGCTTGGCTTAACACCATCAAACGATTCCTGTGTCTCTTCAGATTGATACACATCAATTTGTTCCAGGCGAATAATCTGTTGTTCCTGTCGGTCTAAAAGTTTGCGATACCGCTGATTACTTTCTTCTAATTGTTTGGTAACTATTGACAGTTTGCGTTCGGCATCACAAATTCGGTCTGCCACCTCAACAAAGCTTTTCTCTTTATTGGTTAGAAATTCCTCTAATCTTTTTTGAAAAGCAGCTCGTTGTTCTTTGTCTTGAATAACCATATTAGAAAATGTTTCAACTGTTCCACTTAATACCAGTCCAACAGCCCGCGCCTGTTCAACTTCTATTCCCATTTTTTCTTTCACGTTATCCAGTTCTTTTATTTTATCAGATAACTGATTTTGATTTTCTTTATACGCCTGAGCAACCTGTTCTAATTGTCTTTGAGTATTTTCTAAAGCTTGAGACTGCGCATCGTTTGAGTCTTTGAGCCTTTTGCTAGTAAGTTCAAGTTCAATCTGAGTGGCACGCAGTGCTTTTTCGGTATCCGTAAGCTCATTAATTTGTGACTTTAATGTTTTAATTTGCTCACAAAATTGATCAATATTAGCGGTTAGGCGCGTATTTTCTTTCTGGAATGCATCAATTTCAATTGCCAGCTGTTCGCGTAAGAGATCTAGAGTTGAAATAACCGAGTCCAGCAGATCAGCAAGACTTGAGATTCCTGCCTTTAAACCTTCGATATTGTCTGCATTTTGACTCTGATGATTTTCAAGAAGGATATGGCTTACCGTATAAACAATTCCAGTAACAATACTGAGCGTAATAAGGGCTGCAAGATTTGCCATGAGTCCAATCATCAACACTGGTACGGTGAGCACGACACCTGCAGTAATTTTTTGCCATAAGGGGATTTCATTCCAGAAACTGGCAGCACGCGATAATAAGCTTGGATTGTGATTCATCGCCTGAATCAATTGATTCAATTCTTCTTTGATTTTTTGTATTTTATTTTGAGTAATTACAATCTTCTCAAAACGTTCTTTATCTTTTTTTGTTTTTTGATTGGGGTTGTCCTGCTCCATGTTTTCTGACGGATGAAGGTCTAAAGCTAACTCAAGTTCCAATTTTTGATACGTCATGGTTCTTCCTTACAACGAGTGGGCATCCACTTTTTAATGCTAAACGGTGTCACATGAGTTTCGGACTTACCTTAAGAGAAACAAAGTGACGGAAAATCCCGTAATTATTGAATTAATTACCCGTACTTTTTTTATGTATTGGATTGAGGTGTAACAATCCTGTACATAAGGCATTAAGGTTGTGTATTGAGAGGTGAAATTGATTTTTAATGTTTAGAATGTTACTCATTACCATTTTCCTTAATTTGGTTTGAAACAACAGTCAACCGAACACTTTTTCCTGGAGCGGTTAAATTATGATCATTCTATCGAATAAATTGTGTTCAGTCATTCTTTTTTTAGTGACTCACCATTAAGATGTGACATCAACCATTCTGCTTCCTCTAAAGAAGCAAAAATTGTAACCACACTACCTTTGCCGCCATAATTAAAATGTATGTTAACCTTGGATGAAAGTTTTTTCGATTGTTGTGCCATCCAATCCTTCGCTTTTTCCTCAAATAGGCCTAGTGTAATGAAATGGACTCCTCTCCTTACAGACGGGATAATATCCCAGTTTACGGATTGGAATAAATAAGGAGTTCATTTCATTACACTAGGCCTATTTGAAGCCTAAGAAATTCTTATAAAAAAGATGGTTTCGCGAGCCCAAAGAGAGTGAAATAAAAATTGACATCAGCAACTATTTTGCATTAAAATATCAAGTGATATAAAAAACCATCAAAAGTAGGTTTATAACGCCATGAAAATTACATCTTAAGTACGCCCTTCTACAGGGCAGAGAGAGTAAATCATTTTTGATTTTCTATTTTTATTGTCCTAAAAGATATGCTTAAGAGTAAATCATGCATCATAAACCGATTCAATTTAAAGACCTAGGTCTTATCTACCCGCATAAAATCTGTTTTCAAGACTTCAGTGGTGAAATTCACTTTGGTGAGCGTATTGCACTGATTGGCCGAAATGGCTCAGGAAAATCAACCTTACTTAAGAGATTTGCTGGTCTTTGTTCAGCCTCTGCTGGCGAAATTAAAATGCCACAGGATGTTCGTATTGGTTATTTACCCCAAGTGATTGAAGAATGTCCTGATTTAAGTGGTGGTCAACGATTAAACCAAGCATTAACCAAGATATTGTCTGAAGATCCGAATGTGTTGTTGTTGGATGAACCCACAAATCATCTGGACAGACGCAATCGCCGTTCTTTAATGCGTATGCTCCTGCATTATCCGGGGACGTTGGTCATTGCTTCTCATGATACGGAGCTCATCAATACAGTCGCAGATACTCTATGGCATATTGATTTAGGTAAGCTCGCTGTATTTAGAGGGGCTTATTGTGATTATCAGCAAATGCTTGAAGACAAGAAAGCATCGATTGAACAGGAATTATCACGGATTTCACGGGAGAAGAAAGAATCACATCTTGCTCTAATGAGAGAACAAGAACGGAATAAACGTTCTCGTGTTCAGGGTGAAAAAAAGATAGCGCAGCGTAAATGGCCAACGATTCGGTCTCATACAAAGCTTGCCAATGCAATGACAACAGGAAATAAACGATTAAGTCAGATTAATCATAAAAAACAACAGGTGCTTGAAGAGCTTTCATCTTTAAACCTTCCGGAAACGATTAAGCCCAAATTTAAATTAAACGGTCTTGACCACCATAAGCCCCTAATCAGTATTCAAGACGCTTCTATTGCCTACGAGGCTTTCGATGTGATTCTTGAAGAGATTCATTTTCACTTGAATGGCTGCGAACGGGTGGCATTGTATGGGGACAACGCATCAGGGAAGTCCACCTTTGTCAAAGCGATCTTGGAGGATAGTCACATTAAGAGAACAGGTGAGTGGACTCTTCCAGAGCGCAATACAGTTGGGTATCTCGATCAGCATTATCAACATCTGAATTGTGACGAAACAGTTCTGGATTTGATGAAAAGTCAGATGCCCCATGCTTCTCATGCTGAACTTCGTGTCCATTTGAATGACTTTTTATTTCGCAAAAACATCGAGGTAGAAATAAAGGTCAAAGATCTTTCTGGTGGTGAAAAGGCAAGGCTTTCTTTAGCCTTAATTGCTGCCAATCCGCCTAAGCTAATTATTTTAGATGAGGTAACCAACAATGTAGATCTGGAAACACGCGATCATATCATTCAAGTATTACGTGAATTTTCAGGTGCAATACTGGTTATTTCTCACGATTATGATTTTTTAGATTCCATTCACATTGAAACTAAGTATCACGTTCATCAAGGGAAGATACATCATTTCAATGAGGAACAATCAGAGGGTGTTCATCATGACTAATCGTTTGCCTAACCACATAGGCTCTTTTATGTGGCATTTTTTAAAACCGTATCGACGCATGGTTTTTTTATTTATCCTGCTTGCTTTAATGGCTGGATTTTGGGGACCGTTTAATAGTTTATTGATTAAATCCTTTATTAATACCTTGGCAGCAAAAACAAGTACGGACTTCTCCTCTTTGTATTGGATCGCTGGATTACTGGTAGTGAACTTTATTGTTTTTGACAATATCACCTGGCGAACAATCGGGTACTTGAACTATAAATACGAAGCAGTGCTTAAAAACCAAATCATTAGCCAAATGTTTGAGTATGTGTTGGGAAGTAGTACGCAATTTTTTCAGGATAATCTATCGGGGAGAATTGCCACACAAATTACTACTCTTGCTGATAATCTTGAGATTATTTTGCATCGCGTGTCTATCGACTTTCTTCGTGGTGCTTCATTATTAGTGGTTTCATTTATTACAGCCTATTTTGTTAATGTCCTGTTTTTTTATATTTTATTTCTTTGGTTCATTGCCTTTGCCTCATTTAGTATTTGGATGTCGGCACGATTGGTTCAATTGTCCGATGACCATGCAAATTCCGAATCGCAGCTTTCTGGGCAATTAGTCGATAGCCTGGCGAATCAATCCAATATTCGTATTTTTTCACGCAAAATCTACGAAGTGGAACGTATGAACACGTTTTTTAGCTTGGTACAACGGGCTTTTCAAAGAAAAGAGCTGTTTATTGTTTTGTTATGCTGCGCACAGGGTGGAATGATTGCGGTAATGATAGGTTTGGCCTCGATTACCTTAATTCACTTGTATGGCAAGGGACTGATGAGCATTGGTGATTTTGCTTTGATTCTTGGGCTTTCCATGGAATTGGGACACATGATGTGGTACACCATGTACCAAGTGGACCAATTTAACCAAGCTTTA
>NZ_MKTO01000006.1:0-228509 GCF_001897665.1 Legionella sp. 39-23
AATAAACCAATTCGGAATAGCTCTTATTTTTCCTGAATTTTGTTCCAGATTACCAGACCTAGATTATTCTATGTCTAAGAATAATACAAATCCGAAATACCTTACAAAGTCTAAAAATTCTTTTTTTGAAAATCTAATAGTAAAACAACAGTTTTTAAACAGACCCAATGCCACTTTTGAGTGGGATGAGCTGCTTGCCGAAAAGGAGACTCTAAAAAAAATAAAAAGAGATCCAAACCATCTTGAATTCTTCGCCTACATTGAATCTCGATTTGCTTATGACCATGCCAAACTTTTTGATGTCAAATTAAGAGAAAAACATTCAAGTACCGAAGAACACTTAAAGGTTCGAGAAACCTTACAATATTTTATTAGAGAAGGCATCAGCAAGCATGCTTCTCAAGATGTGCAAATTCATGCTTTTCGCCGATGGATTGATACCGCAACCCGGTTAAGGCAAAGGCATAATTATGAGGGCTATTTTTTAGTACGTGATACCTTAATAGAAATGGATAAAGAGTATCAATTAACAAAAGATAAGGCATTTAGGCCCTATCTCAAAAGGTACCATCAACTAGTACACGTCGATGCGACACTCATTGATGAGCAATTAAGAGCAGATTATAGCAAAATTCCACTAAGCGATTTTGCAAACCCTGAGGGCTTTTCCAAGAAACCAAAGGCAAGCGCAAACCTTAAAACATTTTTAGCCGGTAGAGACTACTTAGAAGATGAGCTGAAAAGGAATATTATGGAAGCTCAAGGAAAGGCGCGCATTAAGGCTTTTTGTCGCTGGATTGATATCGCCGTTGAACTAAGGAACAAGCATAATTATGAAGGATATGTTTTGGTGATTATGAATTTGAGCTTGATAGATCAAATAACTACAAACAAAGATTTCCCTAAATCCTATTTGCAAACCTATGCTCGACTTCTTAACCATGCCGATCCCTCCATCAACTTTTTAAAACTTAGAGAGTTATGGAATAAAGATAAATCTCCCAATAAATTAAAAGCTACATTTTACTGGTCTAAAGAATTAACGAATCTTAATGAAAAGATTGAGATAACATGCAATCCCGGTGCGCAATTATCTATGCGACAAGAAAAAAATAGAAAACTTGCGGAGATCGATAGAGAACAGCGAAGTTTTAGGGATAGAGCAATGACTTATTCAACCAACATACCAGACCATTTGGAAGTTCAATTTGCAATGATGCAAGAAGAATACAACGATGGCCCAAAAGAACAAGCAGCCTCGCAAAGCAATACGCCCGTAGTTTAGTAAGCAATAGCCTGGTTGCTTGCAACCAGGACACCTTAATCTCTAAACTCAAGTAGCTAGGGCCTTGGCTCAACACATACGTTATCAGATTGTTTCAATAACGCTTTTATGTAATTAAAAATGACTATGAAATAAACCGCTCGAGAACCATGAGTTTTGCTAAAAGGACCGCCGCAAATTGATTGACGAGTACTAACCATGCATCACATAATTCCATGGGCTCCATCGCTTGCAAATGTATTTTTTTGCAGCGAATTTGATCGAAAAGGAAAGGAAGCATCAATTTGTTTGTGAGTTATTTCGATGGCAAATACTAAATAAGTTTAACCAGAGAACTTTGGACTCTCAAGCAACAATCAACACGGAATCATTTAACGGAGGTTAAATAGTTATGAAAAAGTTTCTTGATATTAGGCACATTGGACATCCTAATGTAGCAACAGTTATCAACTTTGGTAAGAAAAGATCGATCCCTCAAATGATGATAAAGCCAGCTCGGTATACTTTGTCCAAACCATACCGTTTGCTCACTATGTAAAAAATCGAATTATCGACGCAATTACTGCAAATTAACGTGACGAAAGTTGCTGATGTCTAGGCCAGTTTCTCTAGTTTTATATTGTTCTGCTTACACTGAGCACACAATCCCTTAACTTCTACAGTGCAATTGATAATTGAAAACTGAATTGAGTTTGCAAATTCTGTAACGGATGTGAAGTCAACGATGCATTCTAATTCTTTGACGAAATCACATTGACTGCAAATAAGAAATTGGGCTTGTCCTACATGATGTCCATGCAAACAAGCAACATAAGATTTAAGACTATCAATACAATGAATAAAACCCTCTTGATGCCAAAACTGAATAGCGCGATAAACTGTAGGCGGTTTTGGATTCTCAATTTGTTTGGATAATCTTTGCAGGATTTCATAAGCACCAAGAGGTTTTCTCTCTTCAACCAATATTTTGAGGACGCGCTCTCTTGGCTCCGTAAATCGATAACCATGTATTACACAGTGCTTATAAGCCTTGTCCAGCAAATTGTATTTCATTAATCATTTTTAAGTTTAAATACGCTGATATTCCATTGTACCACAGTCCTTATTTTACAGAAAAATAATCAAATCACTTTCTTGAGTAATCTACAAAAATTCTTTTGGTTTAAAAATCACTAAATGTGTCTTGTTCTTTGGCAACAGAATGTTACAATGTAACACTTTTAGGTATTAAGCAAAATGAACAGTCACCATCCTAGTGATTACGAACCGGATTTCTTTGCTTAGCCAGATTTTTCTATCGTTAGGTTGCAACGTTACTGTAATGGTCATGATATGTATGAAATTAATATTGACGCACAACTGATTAAATTAAGCAGGCGCTCTGCCAGCAGGTTTTTGCAAAAAATAGGTAGTTGCCTCTCATTCACCTCTATATATCCAGTAAACGGAGGAAGCAATGCATCTTAATTATTATAGATTCCATCTTGCCGGTGACCCAGAACTTTTCGCTGACCAACAAACGGCAGACAAAATCGAACAAATTTTGCAAGAGATAAATGACCTGCAGTTAGTGCGCACAGCAATCGATTTGACGCCCCCTAATCCCAGCATCAGTTTGTTATGTAAATCCTCAGATACTGAAGCCATCGCAACGAAAGTAAATCAGCGCCTATGGGAAGAGAAGATCGCATTTGCCGAATTGATAGAGACAGAAGTAATTGAATATAAAGCAGAAAATGGGCATGCAGATCATGTTTCTTCCTCCACCCCAGAACATTCTGCACATGGTAAAAAGAAACGAAAAAAACGTCTTGCTCACGCCTCCGCTCATGACCATGAGCATGACCACTCTCATGACCATGAGCATGACCACTCTCACGACCATGCGCATGGCCACTCTCACGACCATGAGCATGGCCACTCTCATGGCCATGAGAATCATTGGCTTAAAGCGGCATTAGGTTTGATTTGGGGAGTAGGTCTACTTGCTCTTTCCATTGCCAGTTTTAATATTCCACTGATTGCCTATTTACTTATCACCGGACTTACCACATTGATGACATTATATTTAGGATATAATGTATATAAATCAGCATGGTATTCATTGCTGGAAAAGAAATGGGATACCGCAGCTTTATACACCATTAGTACATTGACCATCGTCGCCGTGTCAATTGCAAGCATGTTTATTCCCGGACTACCGATGATGTTCGAAGCAGCACCATTGGTTTTGGGGTTTTGGCATTTAGGTGAAGGTATTGAACATACTTTAGTCGGTGAAATCCAGAAAAAATTAGATGTCCGTGACTGTTTGCCTCTCTCAGTCTTATTAAAGGGTAATCCCGATAGAGAAATTTCGGTCAAAAACTTAATCCCTAACGATAAGATAATCATTAAAAAAGGCGAGGTGATCCCTGTTGATGGCATATTAACGGAGAGAGCGCTTCTTTATACTACTCGCGTTGATGGTTCGCCTGATCTGAAAGAATTTAACCCCGGGGATGAGGTGCTTGCCGGCATGCGTTTAGCCGATCATCTTCCTTCCGTGGCAATGCGCGCTACCAAAACATATCAAAAATCTTATCTTTCATTAATCGCTGAGAATAATGCTAAAGCAAATAATGAAAAAGCACCAGTGGAACGATTTGCAAACACCATATTGAAATATTTTGTTCCTGGCCTCCTCCTAGTCGCTCTTGTTTCGGGTATTGTTATAGGTTCATTGTTTACCCCCGCGCTTGCTATTCAATGTGTCGTCTCAGTTCTTGTCAGTGCATGCCCCTGTGCTTTGAGCTTGATTACGCCCTTGGCAGTTAAAATCGGCATGAAAAAAGCATCTGAAAACGGAATTCATTTTAATAATGGCAAGGCCTTACAAGCAGCTGCAGATATAGATGCTACCGCTTTTGATTTAAATGGCACCCTGACTCAAGGGAAAATTGTGGTGCAAGCAGTAAATGTCCAGAAAAAGTATTTGCCGTATCTCGCATTATTAGAAAGTCAATCCGACCATCCGTCAGCAAAAAAGATTAAGTCTCATATAATAAATCGTCTAGGTATTGTTATCGACGAGCAGTTAAAAATAGACCGTGACTCCATTGACCGCCATCATGCGGGCATAAAAGCCGAAATTAATGGTGAGACATTCATGGTAGGCAATAAAAATATGCTCTTGGAGCACGGAGTTACAGTTTTTAATAAGCCTTATGATGACCCTAGAAAGGGTAACATTTATATGGTGCGCAGAACAAAAGTACACGATAAAGAAGAAACTGAAGTAATAGGACAAATTGACTTATTTGACCCTCTCCGTGAAGATGCTTTTGCTACCGTGGCGCAATTAAAAGAGCTCGGTATAGCAATATATATTATAACAGGAGCAGATCAAGATACAGCAGAAAGATATGCTGAGTTACTGGGTATTTCTCCAAAGAATATTTTTGCCAATACAGTTGGGGCTGTTACTAAAAAAGGGTGTGACCTTCATTTGCTGTCCGAATTACCCAAAAGGCCTGCACAATACAAAAACAGCTATGTATTTATCAAAAAGAACGATACTCAGGAACTGTATTATGTTAATCCCAATAGGGAATATGAAAAAGTAAAAATTTTAGATTTCGATTTATTTGAAGAAAAAATAAACACCATTAAAAATAAGGATGAGGCCACATTACATCTCAGTAAGAAGCAAATTAAAGAAATTATAACAGCAAACGGAAGCCACACCCCTAAAAAATGGCAAATATCTAAAGCAAGTTGCATTAAAAGAATACAAAGAAAAGGCCATAAAGTGGCGATGGTAGGTGATGCCGCGAATGATGACACCGCCATTGCCACCGCGGATGTCGGTATTGCGGTTAAATCAAATATTGGCGACACCGCTACCCAGCAAAATGCAGGCATAGTACTTCAGCAAGGCTTATTATTTCCTATCGCTACTGCATTTGATATCGCTGCAAAAGCAAAACAAAATATTGCTCAAAACCTGTTCGTAAGCTTAACTTATAATTCAGTCATTACTCTAGTGGCTGCCGGGTTGTTTGTTGCCATAGGTTTTGCACTGAATCCCGTGATTGGTGTTGCCTTAATGGTGCTTGAATCTGCTATTGTTTTATCCAATTTATACCTGTTTAAACAACAGGACGTGGTGTTGGCAGAACGGAAAACGCCCTCACCTGCTGATGAAGTTGCTGGAGATACAACCACCAATATGTTGCATTCCTTAGGCCATAGTTTTCAACCTAAAGCAGAAGTTACAGAAACACAAACAGCTGGCTCTTATGTTAAAAGTTTATTTGCTGGAGAACCTCAGTATTCTCCGGATAAAGATACACCTGAGTATGCATCATCATGTATCATGCAATAAAATTGAGGATATTGAAACATTGTAATTTACAATGAAGTCCTCGACTAAATAGGGCCACTGGTTGGCTCATTATTATCAGCGGGCCAAGACTTCTTTTCATTTTCAGCCCTATTCATGTCCACTTTCCAAAAAAGTAATCTTCGGTCTATAGACTCATCCAGGCACTGATTCTCAGTAAACTCCTCCCAAACCAAGGAACATGGGTCCTCGAGTTTATAGTCCGCTAAATTGGTTCCTGGAAGTAATTTATTTTTAAATCGCTCCCCATATAAAACGCACTCATAAACAGAAATAAATTTTTGATACTCCAGAAAAGTAAAATGCGCATAATGTTTACTTCGATGCTCATAAAGGATACACAATAAATCGTGCACTGTAGTTGATGATTCCAGGTCCAGGCTTATTGATTCCGCACTATTTTTTTTATTCATTATAAGTTTCATTGAAGTCCATTTCTCAAATGATCCTTATCCATTAATATATTTTAAATCGCGAAAAATCAATAGAACCTGGCTGTACTTCATATGGTCACATCTCGCACATGTCTACATGTGTATCAGGCCACACGCCACATTGAACTTGCCCGATATGCTTTTTTTGCAACATCAGCATCACCAAACGAGATTGGCCTATTCCCCCACCAATGGTTTGCGGCAAAGCACCCGAAATCAAGCGCTGATGCCAATCAAAATCCAAACGTTGTTGGTAGCCTGTTAATGCCAGTTGATATTTCAATATGACTTCATTGACGCGAATACCCATAGAGGAAATTTCAAAAACATCTTCGAGCACGGGATTCCAGACTAAAATATCACCGTTTAACCCGGTAAATCCTACTTCATTGACTGAACTCCAATCGTCATAATCTGGAGCACGTAAATCATGTGGTTTGCCATTGGATAGCGAGCCACCGATTCCAATTAAGAAAACAGCACCATACTTTTTAGTGATGGCCCGCTCCCTATCTTTAGGCGATAGATGAGGATATAAAGCGAGTAATTCTTCTGTATACATAAAATGAATATATGGTGGCAAAAATGGCGTTAAACCATAAAGCTCGCTCACCATTTTTTCCGTTTTTTTTATGGCATCAAAGAGTTCAATGACCGTTTTCTTTAAATAACTCAAACTACGGTCTTTATTGTCAATGACACGCTCCCAATCCCATTGATCCACAAAAACAGAATGTGTCGCACTTAATACCTCCTCATCAGGTCTTAACGCAATCATATGCGTATAAATGCCTTCCCCGGATTGAAAAGCAAATTCTCCGAGTAGCTTTCTCTTCCATTTTGCTAAGGAATGTACGATCTCAAAAGTACGATCTGGGATGGCTTTTACCTTAACTGAGACTGCTTGTTCTATGCCGGACAAATTATCTTGTACGCCATCGCCAACGCAAGCCAATAACGGTGCTTGTACTTCAATGAGACCTAATCTTTGTTCTAATTCTCGAGAGAAAAAAGATTTAACTAAACTAATTTGTTTTTGTTTTTCAATAAATGCCTGCTTCATTATACTACCCCACAATAAATTGATTTAATATTATATTGAATTTTTCGAGTATTTTTATTGTAAAAATAAAATAAACATGGATAAAAAACATAATATTTAATAAAATATCAATTTTATTAAATACTATTTAAAAATAGCTTATGAAAGACCTAGAAAATTATCAAATCGATGATCTTGACAAAAAAATACTCCAGACATTAATAAAAAATGCGCGTACCGCTTATGCGGAATTAGCTAAGGCTTATGCGGTAAGCCCGGCAACGATCCATGTACGCGTCGAGAAAATGCGACAAGCAGGTATTATTGAAGGGGTACATGTACACATTAACCCCAAACGATTAGGCTATGATGTCTGTTGTTTTATTGGAATTACCCTGAATCATGCGAAAGACTACCAAGCCGTTCTAAAAAAACTGGAAGATCTAGAAGAGGTTATTGAGGCTTATTACACTATTGGGCATCATTTTAATATCTTTATTAAAGTCATGTGCCAATCAATAGATGCCTTACAGCAACTATTAGTAAATAAAATCCAGCTTATCGAAGAAATACAATCAACAGAGACTCTTATCTCCCTACAAAATCCAATCATGCGTTCCGTAACGCCCTAATCGTTCACGCCCCCGCCATCTACAAAAAAAGCTAAATAAACGTAAATGCGATGAATGCTTCAATGGCTGCCGCCAAAAAACAAAACGAAGCAGCACAACAGCAAATATTACAAACCGAAATTAATGCAATGCCTGTTGATAACTCCAACCAATGGTAGTACTTAGCCTGGGTGAATCGTGAAACTCGGGAGTTGGTTCTTCACCCAGACTACCTTTAAGTTGGCATGAGTACGTGTGCACCTAAAGTTTTGGGCTGCTGCTCGATTCCGATAATGTTGGCTCGACAAAGTTCTTCATTAACTCATCAAGAGCTTTTTTTTGCTCCCTAAATTCCGCTAATTGTTTTTTCATCTCATTTACCATTTCAGAACTTTGTTCTAAAAGTTGATCACATTGACTGATTCGAGCGTTAATTTTGACACTGTCAGGAAAATCCTTTTTTAACTGAGACAAAGAAATTATTTCTTTTCTCAATTGGAGCATAATTTCAAGCATTTTTTTCTGTGCTTGAGCCGTTTGTTGAATTAATTCTTCCCATTTATTTTGCTGCTCTAGCAGCTCATCGATTTTATCCATTGCCATTGTTTTTCTCATATAAATTTGGCTACAATTGGAAGATTATATCATTAACCTCAAAGCATATGTCTTCTCAACCTGATTTTTGAGTCAGTATTTGTGATGGTTGTGCATCATCGTTCTTAATTCCATTGACTCTCTCTTTAAATTTCTGCGTGAGTTTTTCCATTTGCAAATGCATTTGTCTCATCCGCACTTCAGTTTCTGCAGTTAAGGTTGCACCAGTACTCTTAATTTTTGCCAGCTCTTGTTGTAACTTTTCCAACTCTTTACCTAGGGTAAACTCGCCTAACTCTGGTTCTTGGGCATGTGGCATATTCAGTTTTTGCAGCTCTTGATCATTACAATACATTTCTCCAGTATTCATATTAATTTCGTAATTCATTTGTGCAGGAACACCATCGATAATCATTTCAACCGATAATTTAAAACCTTCAGCCTGATAGCGCTCGCTTCTTGCAAGAGTAATTGACTGGAACACAACCTGCGTATCATCAGGAGACTTTTCAACAATAGAGCGTTCTAAGTAGTACAATAGCTCTCTGTAAGTGTCCGCTTGATTGACTTTCAGAAATAACGGTGACTTGATTCCTTGATTAATCAAAGAGTGATCATCACTTAATTTGAACGTGACACTTCTATCTCGATAATTAAATTTGCCATTGGCAGGAAGATTTAATTCCGGTGAAATATCCCTATTCATTATGCGTTCGAAATGTGCTGCAGCAGCTTCCGAAGCCGCTTGATATACTTGTATAGAACGTCCTTCATTGAGAGAACTATTTTTATCGCATTGAGCAAAATAGCGCACCATTTGTAATTTCGTTTGTTGGCAATAGGATTGAAAGGCATCCCAGTTATCCTTCTTGACCCCTTTAGGTTTATCCATGTATGCAACGTTGCTAAAAAATACAGAGAACGTCTGGTATTTTTCTTGTGGTGTTGCTGCTTTTTTATCAAGAATACCAGCAGTTATTTCTTCACTCTTAATACCTAAGAGAGCAGCCTGCTGTAAAACAAGCTTGACATTATCAAACGTATTATCGGTATTAGTATCCAGATCTTCTGGAGCCATTGCCGCCTGAACTTTAAGCTCCAGTTCATTCAGGTATTGATACAAACGACCATGAACACTGCTTTTCAATGAACGAGAATGTGTTACATCATGCTCCAGCAATCTTTTTCGGGCTTCAGCAATATGCTCTAAAATTTGTTGCGGACTTTGATTTTCTTTTTGTAATTTTTTAAGCAACTTGGTAACCACCTCTTTGCGATCAAGACTCACATAACCTCGAGACCACCAATTGTCTCGATAAGCAGTTAACCAATTTACAGCTTGCGTTTGTATGCCTGGAGCTTTATCACCTCCACGCCACCATGTGGCAAAATCATCTTTCTTCCATTGGTGAGCCTCTTTGGGCAATAGCCTACGTCCTTCAGCCATAAGCGTACTTAAATACTTCACTTTTTGAGATTCATGTTCACTGCGATGATGAGTCAATATGTTAAAATGTCCCTTCCGTGCTTGAATCACAGCGCCAAGCAATTTCTTATCCTGGCTCCATAGCATTTGCTTTTCAAAACGTTGACACTCCTGACTAAGACGTACATACGCAACGGGATTCCCATCACGATGAGCTTGGTACCTTAAATAAAGTAATGCCCCCATGATTTCCTTGACATTCTTTTCAGTAAAATCTCCGACAGCTATGTCAAATTTGCCCCTTAATTTTTGGCGATGGGCCTGAGAACTTAACCATTCGATTTTCTTGGTAATGTAAGCTTGGGTGGCCTCGGTTCTTGCTTGAGCTACTGCTTCTCCCATCATACTGAATTTAGAAGCAGCCATAAAATCACTATAAACTGCCGCCTCGGGTACTGATGGGTCCACTTTGCCATATTGTTGTCTTCTTTTTACATAGAACCGCTCTAGGCGAGGTTTTTGGGCTCTAACCGTTTCGAGCAACTCCAGGGAATCCAGCGGTTTTATCTCAGGGAGCTTTAGAGACGTCAGTTTATTGTATTCCGCCCAACCCTTTATATCAGCTCGCAAAGCCCCATTGTCTTTAGCAAGTTCATTCCATTGCGCACATGCAAATTTTGCGATCTCTTCCAACTGCTGACTCATGTTTCCCTTTAAGTTAGGATCATGTTGTAACTCTTCCCAGCGGTCATCAATGCGGCTTAATACAAGATTCCATTGTTTGGTTAATTTCTCACGGATTGCTTTTTTGGGAACATTTTCAGCAGTTGCATTAAGCACTTGAATGTATTTGAAAAACTCTTGATAAATAATGTCTTTCACATCATCGAATGATTCTCGCAATTGCCGTTCGACAACACGTTTTTCATTACGTACTCGGTTTAATTCGTAAATGGCTTGATCAAGACCTTCTATGGTCTCTGGAATTTTGCGCATTTGCTTGGGCGTGTAAATATCCGAAAACTCACTACGTCGAACAATTAAACGGGTAAAGCCTTGCTGACCAGCACGCCCAGAACGACCAATTTTTTGCCGTTTGGAGCGCTCTAGGTCTTCGGAAGAATAAGGATTGGTATCAACAAACGTATCTATCGTATACAAGCCATTGTCATGTGTTGGTTTTATGTCAGTTCCCCGACCAAACACCGTAGAAATGGTAATCATTCCATCTTGACCTGCCTTATCTTTTATAGCTATTTCTTCTGCATTTCGCGCTGCTGGCGTAGATTGTTCGCTGCTGTAAAAGCGTTGAATACCTTGAGATACACCTTGAAATTTAGACTTATATTTCTTTGGATCTTTTTCAATAGCCTTTTTCAGGGCATCATAAATTTTCTCCCCTTGTTCTTTATCCGCACAATGGATCAACATTGGCCCGGCGAGTCCTTTCTCTTGGCTTTTTAAATAATGAAGCGTTTCCTTAACAATACGATTAATATGATCGCGACTTTCTGCCTCTGGATCGGTTACATACTTTGGATTTGTCAGAATCGGTTGTAAATCCTCACGGTTGGATTCATCGAAGGGTGGTATATCCACAAAGCGAAAACCATATTTCGCATGTTGCTCTTTAAGCTCTTCTCTTGAACCGACGGTTCCGCTCATCCCCAAACGCTGTTTATAAGTATTGAACAAGATTTTACTATTCAGGGTGGTAATATAAGTTTTTTCAGGCTCAACCAGAAAATCAGGCATTTTTCCTGCATCAATTTCACTACGGTATTTTTGACGTAGGCGCACATGCAAAAATTGCTGAATTGCATCACTGAATTCTGCTTGAATATTAGGTCGTCCACCCGCTAGAATGCACGCCTTGGAAACTGAGCCATATTTTTTATGTTCTAAAGGAATTACTCGGAAGCGAACCTGCTCCATTTCAACCAGCTGATTGGTCTTGCCTGCTGCAACCAACCAAGTTTCCAAGCGTTTCTTATAAACCTCTGGCTGCTCTTCCAGAACTCTGAGCTGTTCCTTTTCTTCTTTAGTTTTAGCGGTGTTTCTTAACCAGCTTTTTGCTTGTGCCAAAAACTCTTCATCGCTTTTGGGTGCCTTCTGAGAGTCAACAAATTGCACCAATGACTCGTAAATCCATGTATACGGACTTTTATAGGGATCGGTTACCGGATCAAGGGAGGTTGCATAACGATAGCGAGTACTATCATCCAAAGTTGAAAAGTCAACTTCATCGGCAATTAAAGTACAATTTTCTGGGAATACTTTACCCAACAGCTGCATTTTGGAGCGATGCAACGCCAATTCTGACATGCTGGAATAATGAATTGCTCCTTCTTCATATTCATCCTTTCCGGAGTTTGCATGAATAAGTTTGGCCTTCATCCCCAAGTATTCGAAAAAGCCATGATTTTCCTCTAATCCTTCGTTCGCCAAAAACAAGCTGCTTGTGCAAATATCAACAGTTTTTCCTTCTACATTTGCCATTGCCGCAGCCAAACCTGCCGTCATTGACTTGCCTTGGCCTGTTTGAATTTGCGCGACAAAATCCTGACCACTCTGCATTGCAGTCAATAAATAAAGAATTTGGGTGGGCCTTGGGAATTTACCAGTGCCGCGGTACATTGCTTCACGCAATAGGGCAATGGTTTCAAGGCGTATCTTAAGGCGAGCTTCTTCAGAGAGGGAAGTCGTGTCTTTTAACTGAACACGGTAATGTTTGAGTAAGCCTTGTATTTCCTCATGGGACATCTCTTTAACAGGCTTACTCGCGCCACCTTCGGGAGTCCATGGCTGAGTTGGAATTCCCCGATTGTTACCAATGGCATTAATATATAAAAACCACCGCTGTAGCTCTTCCCGTTGTGAGAGCAGCAACGGGCGCTCGTAATTCAGGTCCTGCAGATTATCGAGATACTTGGCAAGCTGATTGGCAATAAACTGGGAGTGGCCTCGCTTTGATGTTTCTTTAAGAACAAGGCTGCACACCTCATGCATTGTACATGGGGATGGCCTCGCAGCGGGCTGGTCAAAATTTTTATTTTTAAGTACAGCCTTGATCGCCTGGTCATCTAAATAATGATTTTTATTGTCTTGCGTCTTGTAATAAAATCTTTCAGTTGCGTCTTTATATAGATACAGGTGATTTTTATCTGATTTCTTGATGTTCAAATTACCTGACATCAAAAAGAGGTCACACCCATAAAAATTCCTATGCATGTTCTTAGTTTTCAGCCAGTAATCACGATCATAATCTGCCTGCAAAGTTTCCAAGACCTTCGCATTCAGAGGTGTGAGTGGATCAGAAAGCAGAACATTTAAAGAGGACAACTCAGGATGTTTGGGCGAGCGATACAATGCATCCAGCTGCTTCAGAATTTCTGGGTCAAGCTTGTTTAGATTGATTATTACCTGACGAAGCAGGTCACCTTGATAGGTCTCAGGATTTTGTTGCGCGGCTTTCAAGGCAATAGCCAATACCAGCGAACGTTTTGGTTTATCAGCTATCTTACCAAGCTCCGTGATGACCGATAAAAAATCCCTTCCTCTTTCCTTGTCTTCGGTAAAAAAGCCCACAGTTTTTGCATTCAGTTCAGCTATCGTCAGCTCATTAAGAACCTTAAAGGCATCGTCTATATCGGTTAGATTTTTGGCTTCGACTTTTGCAAATCCAGAAAGAAGTTTCATCCGGGCAGCAAATAAATCACCGTCAGCTGCTTGATAAGCTAATATTTTCTTTATATATTCTGGAGCAGTTCGCGGATCGACGGCAGCGTCACAATAGCGAAGGGCCAATTCGCAAAGCAATTTTTTTTCAGTATTTTTTAAAAGACTCGTCTTTTCTTTATCTAAAGCTTCATCAACAATACCTTTTAATGCTTCTATGCTCTTCGGATTAACGTCCTTAACCGCCAGGAATTGATACAGCAGATCGCTGGGGAAAGGAGTGTTTTTATCAAAATTTGTTACCAATGCACTGGTTATATGAGCAAGCAAAGGTAAAGGATAGGCGTTAAGATTCGGGCTGTTATCTAATGCATCAAGAACATTGCCGAAATCAATAGGCCATGCTTTATTCATAATTTGCAAGTTACCCAAGAATTGGTTAAGGGATTGCAACTCTCCTGCATATCCCTTACAAAACCGCTCAAAATCATCCTCTTTTTTAATTGGATGATTCATTTTATTGTTAAGGATTTTAGCTAAGCGCCCCTTAGCCACATTATCTTTTATGCCGATACGCTCTTGACCATCACTCACCACACCATCATAAACTTTGAGCATCACGCCTTTAATTTTTCCCTGGACAATCCCTCCAAGAAGTCCAGTCATATCAGCAATATTTTCCAGGCCATCTAATAATCTTCTTGTGCCTTCAGGAGTAGCAAGACCGTCAAAAAATCCTTCGCCAAGCTTGGCATCAATTTGAGTTTTGTAATCGACTAACTCCGCTCTAATCTCAGCCATATATTTGGTAATAATCATATGTAAATTACCCGCGGGCTCGACTGGGGAGGCAGTCACCTTTTCCATTTGTATCACGCAGGATTCCGGCAAGTTGCTTTTTACAGTGCGTTCAAGAGTGTTATAGTCTGGTTTAGCATGTTCAGCTATTCCTTGGATAAGTGTGGTGAGCTCTTTGAGTGATGGTAAATCCTTTGACTTCTCCACATCAATATTGCCAAGCAATTCGAGTAAATCATTTGTTGTTTGGGCTCCATGAGCCTTGAAGCATTTCTCCACTTCCGCATATAAGGCTTTAGCCGTTACCAGCGCGTTAGACTCATCTACGCCTGTTGAATTACAGACCGCCAGCAGTTTTGCTGTAGCAGACCTTATTTTAGGTTCCAGGTCTACTTCTGCTTTGACTTCTCGCATACTATTGAAAGGAACATTTAGTCCTTCGAGTTGATAAACAATATCTATAAAATTCTTGGCACCCAGGTTTTGCTTATTCTTGCTTAATATCATCAAAGCTTCGAGAAAGTTTTCTGCGGATTTTGTGCCCTCTTGGCTCATTAGAGTATTATATTTACTCATGATGCTTTGCACCCTTTTAATGCAAATCCTTGGCATACCGGTAGTAAAAACCAGTCTGGAAATATCTATTATCTCCGCAATAGTAGGACGAATAGATTGCGCCAGTAATGAGCGCCAAGAAGAGAGCACTTTTTCCATCTCCCCAGATTCATCAGAAGGGCATTGGCCAACCCAATCTATAAGGCGCGTTATTTCATCTTGAGTGAAACATTTACCTCGTTTTCCAACTCCAAAACCTGCGACTATAATTATCAAATCCTCCTGTTTCTTACCTTCATCCTCCTTACTTTCTACTTTTAAGATCTTGTTGAATGCCTCATGGTATTCGCTTAGTGGGGCACGATGATTAAAAGTTGCGATATAACGTAGAAACAGCGACTTTCTTTTTTCATTTGAATCGACAGCATAGTCAGCAAAATTTCCTCCAAATTTAGTTTTATCGTTTCGGAAACAAAAACCTTTTAGTGCAAACACCATATTTGCTTTTGCTCTTTTTTCAGGTGTAGGAGCCTTATGATAACTATTTTCTAAATCCAGCATCATCTCAGCAGTCACTAATTTATACCCTTCATAACGTGATGCATAAAAAGGTCCTAGTGGTGCGAGAGACAATCCCTGTAATCCCTGGTAAAATTGCTCATCCACATCCAAGGCATTGGGTAAAATAGTAGTTAACAAACGATCCAGGGCCACCCGCATATCGGCGACCTCCGTTAGAGGACAATACTCAGTCAGTGCAAGTCCAGGACTAACCTCGTCCAGTTGACCGCAAAAATAGAGAAACCCATCGGTCAATTCCGCCAAATTCGCCCAACGTTTGCCCGGAGCTTGTAGTACGGTGAAATCACTTTGGTCGGATTCGGGCTCATACAAAAGATTGCTGGAATGTTGCTCTGTTAATGAAACCCACCACGCGGCCTGTGCGGATGACAAAGTTAACAACTTCTGCATCGCAGCACGGGCGCTGTCCGTCGTCAATTCGTTAAGATTTTTTGAGGGATCGATAAAACACGTCTTAAAACTTGCAAAAAACTTCTCTCCTTTGATTGTCTTAATCTGATTCAAGTCCTCTAACAGGTTAGATAAACCTTTCGGACCTTGCTCATAAAGCACTTCGCTTATTGCTTTGATATTAGATGACGTCAGTTTCGCGCCAAAAATGTTTTCAATTTGTCTCTGGATGGTGCTGGCCTCTTCTTTGCTGACCATCGCAGCAATGAAACCATTTAAAATTTTGACTCGTTGTGAATCGTTTAGAGTGATATCTTTGTTTTCTACAGTGAAAGTATCACTTTTTAAAAAGAAAAATTGACTGATGCAGGCATCCAAAGTAGGTCGTTGTTTCTTCATAGGTTCTATGACACTTTTATAGAGACTTTCAGCCTGTTCACGAGTCATAAACTGTAAGGCATTACCAGACCATTGATTAGGAGCCATTGGTTTGCTGAAGCGAATCGTCAGTGGCGATTCATTAGGATTGACTGCTGGATTAAACGCGGTATAGGCAAGCACCAGCTCCCCATCCTTCTGTTGCTGCAGCGAAAATCCTCGGGGTAAGTTATCTGGATGCAGTCCATACTGTACATCTTGCAAGTTTTCAATCAAAACTTTGGCGGCAGAAACTGTCATATTCTTAATGCCGTACTTAAATAAATCGGCATTGGCTCCAGTAATCAAATCCCAACATTGATCAGGAGTTAAATGCGGATGACGCTGCGCAATAAAAAATGCCAGGCGTGCAATTGTTACTCGATTGATTAAATCCTCAGTGCCCGCATAGGGGAGAAACGGTTCTCCTGGAAGCTCTTCTTCTTCCGGAAGCTCCTCATCATCGAGCGCCGTTTGTAGTTGCTGTTGGACTTGTTGTTGCTGTTGTTCCTGAATCTGAACTTCAGTATCCAATCCTGCCAACCCTTCTGTTTTCAGAATGGCTTTACCAACTTTACCAAGAACAACCGCTTCTGTTGTTTTAGCCTTTAGAGCGTGATGGCTAGGGCTCGCAGTAGAAGCCAATCCTAGGCGTCGGTTAGATAATGCAGCATTCTCCAGCTCCTGCAATTTTGCCTGCAGAGTAGGGCTAATGGTACCCTTTGCTGCCTTAAAAGAAAGAACTGTTGGATATTTTTTCTCTCGTATATGAGTAATTAAGGTGTCTATAGTTTGTTCCGGAAACTTTGCCAGAGAGTCGGTATTAATTTGCAATTTTTCAAGCCCTGGCGCTTTCATCGCTGCCAGAATTGCAGTTAGCTCTTGATTCAGTGTTTCATGATTCGCTGCCAAATTGGGTATGTCAAAATTGAATTGTTTAAAAGGAATGTAGGGCTCTTCAGATTGTAAATGTGCTCTTAAAGCAACCAAAAAGCTAAGACCGTCCTCTATACGTATAGGCTCTTCATGCTGAGGATTGACCTGAGTCATATCGAATTCTTTGAACGGAAAGCCACTATCTTCGCAGCGATCTTCATGAGTCGCCATGTACTGTAACAGTTTGGCAAATCCTGTCGCCCCCATGGCAGCTACAGCTTTAGCATTACTTTCGTAGTAGTGGTTCATCCATTCAAATCGCTCTCCAGTCGGAAAATCAGCAGGCGTAAACAGGATGTGTTCAAACAAAGAATCCCAGGGGTCGCTTCCTTCAGGCACAACAATCGTTCTGCCATCAATTAGCGTATTGCGTGCATTGATGAGTTCTAGATATTTCGTTAATTTGGGTTCGTCAGAAGTTAACTTAATTCGGAGTGGCAAATTATCAATTTTTTCATGCAAAAGTTGCTGCCCTATTTTATCAGTTCCAGAGAGCTTCAATGTTTCTAAATCCATGTTTTTTGCAACTTGCTCAAAAATAACTCGTAACACCAAATTGGGATCCGCCACTTTTACTGCTACAACATCAAGAATACTTTGTAAGTTTAATTCAAGCGGCTCATCCTCAGATGTAGCGAGACTCTTAATAACCTCCATGTCACGTAAAACATTAATTTTTTTATTTTGTTCTACTAGCTTTTCTAACTCTTTCAATTGTTCGTCGTTGAGTTTTCCTTGTTTTCCTTCTTTCTTCACTTTTGGTTGCGAGAAAGTGAGCAATTGTCCTTCAACCAGTGCAGGCTTTACAACAAACACACCCCCGCTCGCTGCTTCAAAAACACTTGCAGGTAAGAAGTGTTGCAGTACTTCTTTTGTTTCATTTGAAATAGATTGATTTCCCAACAAAGAACGATACACGAAGTTACGAAGACTGGTAGCGTCCGCACAATCCAGGAATTTTTGATAGTCTTCTTTATCCCCGACCTTGATCACATTCTTCTGAATCAGATCGGCGAGAATCCCTTTTAACGCGCGATACCCACATGTGAATCCATCTCTTTGCTCACCTGAGCCACTTATATTAATCGTTGGATTATCACACTCCGGAAAAGCTTTATAAACTTTTAATGGTTCATCCCTTGAGTATCCGCCAAGCTCTGTCCGATACTGTATCGCTTGATTAAGGACTTTTCTAATTTTTTCTTGGCTACTTTCATGTAAAAATAATTCATCATTGTAATCTACAGTAATCGTTGGTGGCGCAGTCCTAGGATCTACTGTAACCATCATGCGAGTCCAGTGAACTCCGCGAGAATCAAGGCGACTGTGACCATCTTCTCCAAGATTAACGATTAAAGGAATCACATAGGGTTCCTGGGGATCGTCAAGTTCATGCTTTTGCCTTTCAAAGTGCAGAGCTAACCCGATATCATCTACTTTGAAAGGAACAATATGAACCAGGCGCTCTAACCCCAGGAGGGCCAGCTCACGTCGAATGTCCAGATCGGAAAGCCATTCATCTCTTTTTAGCTGCCCCCCCAGAAATCTTTCAAAAATACCAGGATGCTCGCTCTTAGAGGGATCAAAACGAATATGAGTTGGGCGAGTACTTTGCCATCGCAACCAATCGGTTCCAGCGGCCAGAGGGTCAAAATCAATTGTATACTGATCACCCAATTCTCCTGGTTCCACTGTGTAACTCATATGTTTGATAAAAACATTGTAAAACGTTGCAAAATCATTGAGGCTTACTGCAAGGGTTTGATCATTCTGTATGGCCAATGGCGACAAAGGTAGATAATCACCATGTTCACTATCAAAACGCTTGAGCCCCTCTATTAAGGGTGTAGCATCTTTTATAGATACAGAAGGGGCTTTTTTTATAACATCATATAGTTTTTTTAACGAATTATTCGGTGAAGTACTGATATCAAGGCTACCGTTTACCAGAGACTCCCATTTGCTTTCCAAAGAGACGGTAGATTGCTTGCTAATGGTTTCCAGTTCTTCAACACTTATAGCCCCGTCTTTAACCGCTTTGGAAAGAGCTATCATATGGTTAATCAAAGTGGGGGTGCGAGATTCAGAACGGTGATCATCAAAAAAAGGCATCGGCATATCGAATTCAACAATTTATCTATCCTTATTATAAAAATAGCACAATTACCTGATTACAATATTAAGACAGGAGAAAATGGGCATGAAGAATATAAATTGCAAAAAAATCTGAGAATTGAGCCTAAAAATGCTTAGGATTCATTCCTTGGGCATGAAGCTCTTGAGATACGGCCTTATTTTTATGTAAATTTAAATTCATCCCCGATAGCATTTTTCGGGTACGCATACGTTTACGTATGCGCATGTAAGGCCAGAATCAGCATATGTTGTATGGTCTTTAATGTTCATCATTAGGCGGTACTACAATCGCAAAGGGCTCGCTGGCACTACCATCGATGGATTTACTTAGAAGTTGTACTCTGACTAAAACCTTCATTGTTTTGCTGTCCTCAGAACAGTTGGTTGCCTGTGGTTCGCGCTTACAATTTGCAACTTGATGCACTGTATCTATAGGACTGTTGTCGCTATCAATCTCCTTTTGGTGTTCCAAATCAATAAGCACTAACGACAAATGACTCAGCTTCCACTCATTGCCTTCTGCACCATATCCCACGCGTCGTTCATGAACTAAGGTAACTTTTTGTCCTCTTTTCAGCGTGGTTTCATATTCCCATATTGGTTTTTCAACAGTTAACTCGCTTTCTATAATATTGTCTTTCTGTTGATAAGCTTTTTCCATATTGAGATAACCCCAACCATACGTTCTATTCCATGCAGAACCCATGATTTCCGAATGCCCAGAATCGGCTGTACCGGCATCAGCCCAGGTATCGGCGCTATTAATAAGTAAGGCTTTGATGGCCATAGGATTCTGAATACCAGCATCTTGCAGTAACAATGCCGAAGCACCTACATGCGGTGCCGCAGAACTGGTGCCACCCATAAGACGATAGCCATCTTTGTACTTCATCGCATTAGAATAGACAAAGCCATATACTTTGGGATCAGGCGCGCAGGTAAACGTATCATGGCCTGGGGCCGTTAAATCAGGTTTACGCCGACCAAATGGGGTAGGCCCTCGACTGCTGGTTTGCTTTATTATATGTTTGCTTCTATCTGCAGTTTTTACTACAACCGATTCATTTTCGGTAATCACTGTATTCATATTAGCAATCGTCAGCCCATTATAATTATCACCAGGCACTGTTAGCGTGGAAGCAAAAGTATACTGATGTGCGGGTTCTATGTATCCCGCATTTCCTGCCGATTTGACCCAGAGAATTTTTTGCGTATTCACCACATAGTCTATGACTTTTGCAAGCCCACTCCATTCAGGGCACGCAGGACAATTTAAATCCAATCGACCATTGCCCATACTGTAATTAATGATAGTAGGCTTCTGTTCCGTGCGGCTCAACATCCAGTCCAAAGACCCCATGGTGCGCATAATACTTGCAGGATCAGCTGTTTCCTCTCCCGCCAGTCCAGAAATAATGGTGGACGCACCATAAGCCATGCCTTTATATTTTTCATGATTACTCGTATAAATACAGGCTACACCTGTGGCATGTGGCTCTTTCACGCCATTAAGATGATTTGAATACCCAGAACTTCCATCCTGTTGCAGGATTAATTTTTTATTAGATAATGAAGGGTGCAATGGATCTACACCGGTATCGATTATACCAATAATCCCTTTTTGACCAGTGTAACCATGATCCCACCAATTATTTACATTAGGATAAAAGGATGAAGGAGTAAGTTTTAAAACTTGCGCATTAATATCCAACTCTGGCGTTGCGGCAGTATGTGAAGAAATTTGGGCTGCTGAATCCAAATTGGCAATTTGATAGAGTAAACCGCGATCTCGTGGAACTTGTATTGCTACTGCAGGCATAAAACCTAAATCTTGTATGTACACACCCTCAATTTTTTTTATTTCTTCAATAAACGATACTTTTTCTGTCTGATTATGTAAAAAAACTACCAGAGATAATGTGCCCCGCTTTGATCCTTTAGGATATTTGAACTTTTGGATAACGTCCGCGTCAATAATGGCCCTTGCAGAAAGAAGGGGGCTTATAGCGATTAAAATCATTGCCAGATAAGATCTTTTGAATGCATGCCACATAGAGTGCCTCATTTGCGGGGTTAACATAATAAAATAAACAATTTCTTACCGTTCTAATTGGCAACTTATTGTTTTTCATCCTGTATGTTAGAGAGATTTTAAAGCAAGGGGGAACAAGAGAAAAGCGGTCGATATAAAAAATTTTAGCCAATACAAGCCTATAGCCTCAATTTTCCTTTTAATTCAGTGGCCTGAAAGTACTGTGAAGATTTTGGCGAAAAAAATGGTCATTTCCTCTCGGGGAACTTTTTTCACGGTTTTCATTGTCGAGATGAAGCGCATGCGGTGAATGTGAATCGGCTTGGGTTATTGCCATTACTGCATAAAAAATAATCTTGAGATTTCTTCGCTTGCAGAAATACACCACGAAATATTGAGTGCATCCGCGTATTGTAAGGGCTTGATAATGCAACCAGATACGTGTAACTCACTTTTAGCAAGCTTTTCTTTAGTGGTATATTCACCTGTAAGTAAAAAAACCTTAACTTTTTCAAAATCAAAAGATTTTCTAACTTCTTTCAAAAAATCGATGCCGTTCATCCTGGGGAGGTTGAGATCAAGTAATATCACCTTCGGCCTGAGTTTAGGCTTACCATTTCGTCCATACAACATATCCAGTGCTTCTTTCCCATCCTTGGCGATAGCAATATTGACCTTTTTTTCCATTTTGGCAAACTCACGTTGCATCGATTCAATGTCAACGTCATCATCTTCTATATATAAAATATCCGCGTTCATAGCCATAATCTCCCTATAAGTGAGCAGAGCAAACTGATGCTATAAATTCCTCAGTTACTTTATATTATAATATACATCGAGGCCTTCAGCTGATTTAGCCACCAAAACACGTGGCCTATCCGTATTCAGCAATTATTACACCAAACTGAATGAGTCTGAACCTTCAACTGCAGCAATCTTATCATTGGAGCCTGTTTGTTGATGTTGAGATGCAGATTTCCAGAACATATCTCTGGGGAGAGTACTAGAGGTAGCTGGACACGTGCTTAAGCTTTTACCTGCTTCATCAATAAGCAAGCTAATTAATTTATCATTTGCACTCTCTTGTGGGCGGCGTAGATTTGCAAATTTGGCGGATAATCTTATTTTTTCATTGAGCGGCTTAATTTGACTAAGATAATAATTCAGTTGTTCTTCAAGATTATGTGCATCTGCTGATTTTAAATGGTTGGCCAAACAAAGATCGGAGTCTAATTCGATAAAGACCTTGATATCAAACCTTGATCGTAGTTTCTCATCTAAGAAAATATCTGCTCCAAAAACAATAACATCACCGGATGCATCATTGATAGCAGATAAAAGTAACTCGCTAGAATTATAAGCAGAACTATCAATGAGTAAGGTGCTCTTTTTATTTAATAAAGAATAACATTGCTCACTCAACGCTTTAAAGCCACTACCTATAGGTCCACAAACGGCCAATACTGTCATATAAATTACCACGCTGTTTAAAATGGCGGCAATAATACCAGTTTGGAGCAGTTAAAACAAATGATATTCGAAAAACCTGATGTATCCCGCCCAAATTAGACAAGTGTATTGATATTATCCATAGGATCTGGTCTTCAAACCAGATAAGATATACTGGCTTATTGGATTGGTCTCATTACTTCACTATGTCTAATATGATAAAAATTTGAATGGAATTCTCATTAATTAAATAAGGAGTTTATTATGAAAATAAGCTGTTTATTAGGCGCTTTGTGCTTATCCCCCTTTCTTGCTTTTGCCAATTCGGCTCACAATTTAGAGGGTCTTATTTTTTCCCCTTTGCCGAAAAATAAAAATACGATAGTCAAACATTATAGTAATGAACAAGAAATACCTGATCTGCAGCAAATGGCGCAAAGAACCGTTGATTTTCCAACTCAAATCGTTCGCGTTCGCGGAAATGTTGAAGGATTAGGACTCAGTTGCGAAGAAGTAACAGATAAAATAGACCAGGTCTTTTCAGAAAAAATCTCTCCCAACTTGTTTACCTACAACACCTACGTCAATTGTGGTTATGATCAAGATAGCCCCGAGGAATATGCAACCAGTTTTTCCATCCAGAGTTATTTTGATCCATTAACCGATAAAGCCGTTGATTATTTAAAATCCTATCTCAAAGAATATAATGGCTACAACTTATTTAATACCGCAACCTTGCATATTGAAAATGCCAAAGGTGTTATTATATCAATGAATCTCAATGCGGGTTTAAAAAACAACCCTGATAAAGTGCCACTGATGCTTTATCGTCAAGATAGAGGCAATTTTCATTTCAAAAGTAATTTTGACATGAGAAAAGAATTAATTGCCGATATTTATCAACGATTTTATTCAAATGCCCCCGAAATCATTCTACCCTTTTTAAACAAATGGCTTTTTTCCTATGCAGGAACAGTTTATTACCCAATTCTACAAGCATCCAATTATCTTGAATTGCAACCTGAAAGAATATTTGTCATGGAAAATGAAGGAGATATCTTCGTATCTGATTTAAGATATTATTTCGCCAACCTATGTATGAAGAGAAACCCTAATAAACATTGCTTGTAACTCATTGCAGAAAATGAGCCAGGAGACGAAGTCTGGGTGAAGCAAAAGCAGGGGAAAGGGTGTCTGATTTTTTTATTTGCAACCCGGGTCACGGTTTGCTTACACCCAGGCTGCTTTCTGACTGCCGGTAAGCATGGCAACTGACTTAAATTTTTAATTCAAGACAGTTGCCCCCAGACCTACGGACTATTTGCATTTAAGATCATATTCTCGCCTATCGTTGCAATTGAAGGAGGCGTTTGGTTAATTCAGCAAACGCTGGGCTTAACAGCCCAGCCTCCGCTTACTGACTTCTAAAGCTGATTTCCCAAGTGTTTCTGTAACAATACCAGCGATTTAGGATCACAATGGGCTAATGATAGTGTTTTAAATAGATTCTTGTTGTCTATTGCTGATAAGTGAACGTCAACAACTTGCGCTCAATTTTGTCTTCAAGAGTTCGTGATGAGTTCGCTATATTGTTCTTCATCAAAGCCCACCGCAATGGTCTTGCCATTTTGTACTAAAACCGGTCTTTTGATGATTGATGGATTGGCGATGATAAAATCAATTTTTTCCGCCATACCTAATGCTTCATAATGGTCTTTATATTTTCGGTATGTCGTTCCTTTCTTGTTGACAGGTAACTCACCGAAGTAGTCACTCCACGCTTGGAGCTGTGTTTTTGTTGGTGGCGATTTTTTGAAATCAATAAATTCATAAGCAATTTTATTGGTTTCTAAAAAAGTACGCGCTTTTTTTACCGTATCACAATTGGGAATAGCAAACATTGAAATCATTTTGGTCCGCGGGATTCAGTGACTAACATGGCAACATCTTATAATGCGGCGCTAATTTCTCCTAGAAAAAAGTGCGGAACTGTCTCGAACGAGAGGATTATACAACCAGGATTGTAACTAGTGTGCATATAAAATATGCCGAGACTGATGATATAATTTCGCCAAGATACTTGATTTCGATGCATCAATTAAACTCAATCTCTTAATTTCCATCAATGTACTAATAAATTAATTTTTAGTTAATTTATTAGTACATTGTCGAACCAAGACCCGCCCCTGACCTACGTTTGCTGCATCTTGCTCTTCTATTTCTTCAAGTACATTATTGAAATCACAATTTTTTTTTCGATAAATCGATTCAGAAGCCTTTACTCCAATCCTAATCCAAAGACATAAATAAAACTTTTTGCCACGATCAGAGCGATTTATTGTATTTATCAATTAATAAATTCTTAATAAATAATTATCTATGATAAAGAAAAGCACTATAGCTTAATTGTTTGGAGGATCTATGCCTAAGAAAGCTGCTTTTGTAGATATCGATGGGTGTTTGGTTATTGAAGGTAAACTAAATCAAGCTTTAGTGGAGCAACTTAAAGCCTATGATGAGATTATCTTGTTTACCCAAAGAAGCATGTATCTGCAGGTTGGACAAATTTCGCGCTCGTATCTCCTCTCGGGAGAAGTGGGAGAAGATACTATTGTAAATACTTGTGATGCCGTTGACGCACTAAGTAAAGCAATCGGAAAAAAAGTGAAAGTATCCACCTCTGTTGATCAGTGTTTTGGACCGCCAACTGAATATTATGAAACAGCCTTAAAGCCATTCGAACAACAATTAAAAGAAGAAGCGGCTAGCAAGAAAGATAAGTTGGATTTTGCTCCATTCAACAAACGTGTAAGTGACGAAGCTGCGGTAGTAAGAAGACATTTTGGTATTGAAGATGAAAGAGCGGCTCCGGACACCTTTTACCCTCAAGGTAAAGTAGAGCAATGCCAAGGACTTATGTCTCATTTACCTCAATTGTTGGGCACAGAAGATATTACCGTTGATTTTTTTGATGATAGCAAAAGAAATCTCAATGAAGTCATTGACAGCGACTTGCGCCAAAAACCAAATTGCATGGTTGTCTCTGGTACTTATATTTGTCCCATAGCTAAGTTTCACGAAAAATATGGCATAGATGCAGATCCACGTGATCGTAAAATTCAAGCCAAATTGCAAGAAGATCCTATTGCAAAATTAAGCCAATATATCGCTATTCGTGAAGCTGAACGTGAGAGTTCTGATCCCCGGTCTGAGTATAAAAGCAAATGGGCAGAAATTTTTAGGCCTGATGTATTGAGTGCTACAACAAAAATCAGTGCTGCCAAAAAGGCAATTAGAATTTTACAAGGAGAAGAAAACGTAGTTATGACAGAAAATGAACTGAAAGCTTTGCAGCAAGGCCGCTCTAAAGACCTCATTGGTGATGCAATTGATATAATAAAAGAGTCACAAGAACAAAATGATGATAGACATGTATTCCACTAAGAAACTTGCTTCTCTCTTCAAAAAAGCTATAAGTTTTTAACACTTACTCCAGAAACTCAACGTACCGCGGGCAAGCCGCGGTACGTTGGCAAAGTAATTGGTACCTTCATAGGCATCCTATTGATAGCGCAAGTAGCTTCATGAAATAACGATAATTAAAGACAATTACCACCTGATTTGATACAACAGGATCAATGAGTCAAAATTAAAGGTTTAATCAATGAGGAAAATAAATATTCTGTTGCTTTGTTTTACCTTATTTTTTCAGTTGCCGCAAACGTATGGAAAAACAAACAAAATGAATTCTCGATCCCAAACACAAACAATAATTGGCTATCAAGAAGGTGATTTTATAATTCCTAAGTATTCATTTAAAAATGGCCAAACCTTAAACAACCTCCGCCTCCATTACATTACCGCTGGGACGCCGCAGAAAAATAATCAAGGTGAGATAACTAATGCGGTTTTATTTTTGCATTGGACCGGTGGCAGTGGCAGTGAACTGCTTGCGCGTTTTGAAAAAGCATTATTAGCACCTGGAAAACCTTTTGATATGAATCATTATTTTTTAATTTTCCCAGACAACATTGGTCAAGGACAATCAAGTAAGCCCAGCGACGGCCTCCGCATGCAATTCCCTAATTATAACTATCATGACATGGTCGCACTGCAACATCAGTTAGTCTCTGAACATTTAAAAATTGCACATTTAAAAATGATTGTTGGCACGTCTATGGGCGGCATGCACAGCTGGATGTGGAGTGAGTTATATCCCGAATTTATGGATGGGATTATGCCTATTGTATGTCTTCCACGCATCGTTGATGGGCGCAATTTGCTTTGGCGACAAATCGTGATTAATACTATCAAAAATGACCCGTCTTGGCACAATGGAAATTATACAACGCCTCCTTATGGAGTAGAGGCCATTTGGCCATTAGTGGCAATGATGGTCGATGGGGTACCCCATATACAACACATGATTGCTAATGCGAACGAAGCAACGAATTACATCCATGCAGCAATGATGGCAGGCAGCAAAAAAGATGCTAACGATATCATTTATATCATGTCAGCCTCTAGAGACTATAATCCAGAACCGTTGTTATCGGCGATTAAAACAAAAGTATTTGCCCTGGATTTCACTGATGACGCGCTAGATTCACCTGAGTTTTATCGTATGCCCGCTTTAATAAAACAAGTAAAACATGGGCGATGGATTCTACAAAAGGGAACACCAACTTCGCATGGTCATTTTACTTTGCTCTACCCGGAGTTATGGATTAAGCAGGCAAAACGTTTTGTATCCTGGGTTAATCATTCGCAATGAAACAGCATGAAGTATTTTTCATGCTGTTTCATTGTTAAGACTCAGAGTTTACTTACACTCTGGATACTTGAATGAAGCAATTTGAGTACTCCAGTTGTCCTTCCCTGACTCCTGCAGAAACTCGTTTGTATACCAAAACGTGCAATCATCACTCGGGTCAATGGCCATACTGCTGTAGTCACCCCAGCGGTTGGTCTTGCCTGGCGCAGAAGGTAATTGATGTCCGCCTCCATTCATAATGATATTTTCACCACGCATTCTGTCACGAGGGTCATAATGTTTGCGTCCAGTATAATGGATGGATGGAAACAGTGCGGGGCCAGAAACGCTAAAGCCTAACGCCATATTTCCCTGTTTATCCATCGCAATACTACCCATCCAGCGCCCATTGCCATCAGGTTGTGTATATGTACCTTGCTGATGAACCGTTAAGTTACCTCTGTAATTTACTCTGAACTCATACCAACGGGTAGCCGGAATTTGATTTCCAGTTTGTACAACATGATTAAATACTAACGATTGATGACTACCCAAATTACGATATGCCAAGCGATACATTGGTCTGTCAGATATCACATCAAGTTTCGCGTTAGTTCCTTGTTGTACAGCGCAATCACCGTCTGCATTATCTGGAGTTTTATTACAAATCGTTGGGTTGAACTCTTTTACTCTCAGTGCAGTAGGCCCCATAAATGTGCTGTTATTGGGATTTTGCCAATCCACATGGAACTTCCATACTGCAAGGTGGTGGCGATCTGTTACCCCATTTGCGTCTTGGAGAAGCCCGACAAAATAGTTTGGCTCGCCTGCATGCGGCAGGGTTTTACCATCAAGATCCGAGGGCAGGAAGAAACCTGCTGCGGGCTGTGGTTGAAAACATTGCATCGTCGCTGGGGAGCCAGTCAACATACTGTTACGATCAAAAGCGCACGCAGCAGGTCCAGACTGAGTGGGTATCGCTGGTGCAAATCCTTCATCATCATCAAGAACGTCAGCGGGAAACATGGCGAACATCATATAATAAGCATCTGGCCAAACACCCAATTTCCCATAATCATTAAAGTTAGTGCCGAAATCAAATGCATAGCGATAGTATGGACCAGTCGCATCCGATGTCGTAGAAACCGCAATACATTGGGTCTGATGTGCTTTGTCCTCAACAGCAAATTGAGTCATAACCCAACGATTTGCTAGTTGGTCGTATTTCACAATAGGATCGCCGCTATTCTGATTTTGACATGGCCCACCAAAGCCTGCCCATAATGCGTTCCCAGCAGTTGGCCCCATCACAAGAGTTCCTGTAGCCTTATCAAAAACAGCAAAACTGGCATTTACCCACTGGACTATTTGAGTCAAGCCTACTGAGGCATTAGGATCTGGTGGAGAAATACTAGGTTCAAAATTTGGAAAACCAGCACCTAAACCTAAAAAGCTAAGACCCGGGGTTGCCACTAGTGGCAATGTAACATTAGGCTGTATCGCCTCATCGATGAACGTGCCTTCAATTGGCTTCAGCTTTAGTGGCTTTCTATATAAAGGAACGACGCGATGTGCTGGTTGAACTAGTTGAACAGTCGATGCCATACTTTTTAATGTTTCAGAAACATCATGTTTCACTTCAGGGATCACTAATTTTACTGGCTCAGCGGCTAGCGAATTCCCGGAAAAAATACTTACAGCCAATCCTAATGCAATGTTGAATTGTTTCACGATCGATAAACTCCTTGTAAAAATGTTTGAATTATTTTTGATAATCGAGCAAGTAACTTATTGGCATCCTAATCGCAATCAGGGACGTTATCCTCTAAAAATGAACTGTACTCACAATATGATTCAACATCATGTCAGAAAAAAAATGCGCTATAAAAACAAGGCATGTACATCCATTCCAACATAGCTGATTATCCTATCACACCCAATAAATCATTTGAAATCAAATGGCTATAGTTAACTGTAAGCCTGTAGTCGATTACGTGTTCTCATTACTTTTAGCTTCTCAGAGTTTTTTTTATTTAACATGTATACCCATGGTCTCAATACAGTGGGTATCGAAGCAGATACCAGTAGACTGTACAGCTACTCTTGGCGTATACAAACACAACAAATACTTGCTGTAGCAAAACTTTATTACCGCCACGGAACTAAATTTAGGAACACTTCTTACACTACTTTTTGCGCGAACAAATGACCGAATAATCCCTGTATTGGTCTGCCAAATTCATCGTGTTGGTGCAGTAGCCCTGCAGACTCTTTATATTCCAGTATTGACCAACCACTGTCCTGATAAAAATGATACAGCTCTTCTTTTTCTGGTAAATAAATAAATGATGCAGGTAATGAGTACAGCTCCGATTGGATGGGGAATATTAGAAAATGGAACCCTTGCCTCAGCGTTGCTTGTTGTAACTCATGGAGCAAAGAAGGAATCCGTTCGGGTTTTAAAAACTGTAACGTGACGGTTGAAAGTACGAAATGATATTGTTCTTTTTTAAGAGGCAAAGGCTCATGCAAATCATGCACTATTGTTTGCACCTGCGGTAAGTTCTCTTTTTGGGCAATTGTTGAAACCTGCTCAATAGCAGATTCATTGATATCAATGCCTGTTATCGGGTAACCCTCTCGAGCTAAAAATAAAAGATTCCTGCCGGAACCACAACCAACATCCAAGCTAATTAGTGGATCTTGAGCGTGCAAATGGGTAGCGTAAATAGAAAACAAATCATGATGAACGGCACCTAAGCCATACTTTTTACTGAAATAACGATTTGGTTTACAGTAAAACGCCAATGAGGCATTAAAAGGCTCACTAATTGGTATAATTTTATGCCACGCAGCAGGTGGAATTAGTAACTGCGGATTATTTTTATTGATTCGAGTTCGAGAAAGCTCTTCTCCGTCGCCATTCAGAAAAATAAAATCAATTTCGCCTTCATTAAGATGCAAACTTCCCCAAGTTCCTTCTTTAGTACTGTGCTTTTCAAGGAAGAATTTAAGTTTGCCATGGCTGTCTATTTGTGTCTGCTTGTAGCACACTAAATCATGATGTTTGAGATCTTTATTTTCTTTGAGGTGAGTATGAGCCATTTGTATCTCCTTAACTCCAATGCGAATTACATGATGATTCTAAAATCACTGACGCTCTTTGTCTGGAACTTTATGCCATAGACGCATGGATCTTAGCAATTGTCGTCCAATTACGTGCAGTGCCTTGTATGCCAAGTTTTTTCTCAATCAAATGATGTGTCAATTTAGAACGTCCTATCCCATCAGGATAGGTTAAATAAAGGCACTGAGAACCGGCAGTAATTTGTTCTCGCCCCTGTATACTCTTGATTAAATCTTCTAAAGCAGAGAGTGAAGGATTTTTTGCAAGCAACATCACAAGTAAATGACTTGGATTTGCAATAGCCATTTCAGAAAACGGATTGTTGTGCATGGTTTGCTCAAGAAACTCTTTTTGGCGCACAAATACAGTAACCACCAATTGTAATTGTTGATAAATAGCCGATGCAATCTGCTCCTCCAGAAGAGCCTCCGGCACACCATGCTCTACACTAAAAATAATATTTCCCGTTTGCAGAATAGTTTTTACCTGCTCAAGCCCATGATTTTCCAACAAAAGACACAAGTCCCGCATTGCGACCTTTTTGTGACCGCCTACATTAATTCCACGAATAAATGCAACATAATTCATTTTTCTATCACTTGCATCCTAAATCCAAAATTGTACCATCAAGTTTATAATCAGTAGTTACCAAATGAATGGGAGCAGCCGAGTAGTGACTTTTTTTTGATACTCAGTATATCCGGGCAAATCCCGTACAAGTATTTTTTCCTCATTCAAGATACGGGCAACTAGGAGTGCTAGGAAGGCGGGAGCCAGAAGTAGGGTCCACCATGAGCCGAGTGCCAGTGGTGTGCCAATGAAAAGAAACATGGCGCCAAGATACATCGGGTGGCGCACGCATCCATATAGTCCCGTCATAATAACTTGTTGCCCCTCCTCAACACGAATGTTGGCGGCAGCATAAGTATTCACTTTCGACACGAGATAGAAGATATAGAATGAGAATGCAACGAGCGCATCACCTATGATCGATACATACCATGGTACCAACGACCAGTCAAAACGGACATCGAGCGGTGACAAGACGACAAGTGCGATACACAGAATGTAGAGAATAAAAATAATGATTTTTTGGGCGGGCTCCTTTTCATACGCGATGCCTGCCTCAGTACGACGCTTGAGAAGCGCTGGATCATATTTTGCTAGATACACGCTGTATGCGGCGGATGTAATAACAAACACTACCATGTAAAGCCAACCTTGCCAGTAGCTTAGGGTGCCAGCAGAGATAAACAGGAGCGCAAATAGAACCAGCGTCCCGAAAATTGAAGAGCGAATCAGTTGTTGGTAAAGAACGTCCATATTTTCTTCTTTTCTTAGAAATTATCTTTTAAATTCTAAAGATTGAATTCATCTTACACTTGCGGATTATTTTAAACAACCATCAGGCCATGCTCATTAGTTAAGCATTTATAGTCCGGCTTTAAGAAGTCTAGACAAAAATTGAACCATGGATTTGCCCTGAAAAAATCCAAAATACACCCAAGATAATCTTGCAGAGCAAATTACAGGCATTATATTTAATGGATAATTAATTTCGACTCCATATCTCGAATTTTTTCGTAATCTAATAAAATTAATTCTCGGTTTCCAGCCAAACCAACAATGCCAATACTCGTTAAATAATCGACTGTTTGTGGTACGCGATCACCATTTTTAAACCAAATATGTTCATTAAGAAAAGTCGGCAATTTAGCAATATCAGCGAAAATTTCAGCATTCACTATTGTTCCTGTAGCAGGTGATTTTAAAAAAACAGGCATCACTGTTTTTTTAAATAGATATTTTTTTGTTGTAACATCACCGTCAGCATAGATCTCAACTAATTTATCCGCCTGGCTACTCCCAGTAGCCTCTCGTGCAAAGCCAACAACGGGCCCTCCGCACATCCTGGCACCAGTTTCTATAAGGCGAGGACCGTCTTTAGTGAGCATGATTTCATTGTGGGCCGCCCCCCAGCGAACTCCCAAAGCATCTAATGCTTTTTGCGTATAAGCAAATAACGCTCCATACATTTCTTCGCTATAAGGCACAAACTCAACATAGTCATACACGGTTTGGCGACCGTTAAAGGATGTTTTATTGTATTTAATTAAATGCGTTAAATAGTGTTTTCCATTGGCACTCACAGTACCTACAGCAAACTCCGTCCCCATAGCCTGCTCCTGGACCACAACCGTTTCATTCATTGCCCCAGTCAGTTTAGAGGGCTCAGATAAAACGCAGTTGAACGCCTTTTGCCAATCGCCTCGTGCTGGAATGTGAAAAACCTTATCACTACCAGCAGAGATTGGGGGTTTAATTATCAAAGGAGAATCAATTAATCCATTTGTCTGAATCCAAGATTCAACTTCATTTTCGGATGCGGTATTGAGTGTCTTCAAAGCCGGAACGCCTGCTTCCTGTAACGCTTTTTGCATCAGTGCTTTGTGTAATCTATTCTGTGCTTTCTTAGGATCATTGGCGAACTGAGGTGTTAACGCTATCGCTAAAGCGTCTGCGAGGGGAACCCCTTCTTCTGCGCCGGGAATAATGGCCAGTGGATCGTACTTTCTAAGCATCTCTACAAGATTAGGTTGATCTGGAATTATCTCAATAAAGTCAGTAGCTTGAATTGTTGCTCCAAAGCCACTCCAATCTAGCGGTTTAAGCGTAACGGCAATAGCAGGGATTCCCCGAGCTTTAAACGCAGGAGCCAACTCGATTCCTGAGGATAACGGCTCGACAATGACAACAGGTCTATTCATGAACATACCCCTTATTCGCGTTGTGAGTTAATAGTAGCTGCACGATTAATACGAAAAGTAATAACGTTGCAGCAGAAAAAGGAAGATAGATTTCTCTGAATCCAGACGCAATAATTAAGCCGCCAAGCAAGGTCCCCAAGGCCCCTCCCAACCCTAAGGCCGAAGAATTCATAGCAGCAAGGATGCTCCCCTGATTTTCATGTAATTCATATAAAATTTGTTGTTGGGGATTAGCAACAGCCCATCCGAAAGCACCCCACATGAAAAAAGGGATTAATCCAAAGTAAGGCACGTTCTTAGTCAATGGTATCGCAATCAGAGACAGCATGAGGCCAAATAAAATTAAAGCCATAATAACCCGGGGTTTTCGGGTTCGATCAATAAAGATTCCAACCAATGAGCTCCCTATGAATCCTCCCAATCCCCAACTAAAAAGAGTCGTGCTTAATGAATGAGGAGAGCCTGATTGAATAAGGGTGACATACGAATATAGTCCCAAACTTGCCAGAGCTGTAAAACATGTAATGCCAATTACCGATAGCGTTTTTGGCTCAATCATAAGACGTAGCCTAACTGCAAAGGGTGGTGACTTAGGCAGTCTTATGTTGGCATTTTGCAGCGAAAAACCAATTAAGGCGATGAAGCTTAAAATAACAAGATAAGCAATCGACAACTGCCAATGCAATAATGAAGAGAGGTACAGTCCAAGAGGAACGCCAAATACTACGCCCGCACTATTAGCACTCCAGAAAAAACTTAATGCGCGTCCCTGAGTAGTAGTACTGGCGAAATAAACAGCCATGCTGATACATAACGGAGTAAAAATTCCAGCCCCAATGCCTGCAAGAGATCTGCCAATTAAAAACGGCAAGAGATGCTCAGAAAACAGGGTTACTAAATTGCCAACAATGAATACCGTAAGTGCAAGTTGAATAATACGCTTTATCGACTTATTCGCAAAAAGGATGGAAAAAATAGGCGCCGAAAGAAGATAAGTCACACTGAATAGACTCATTCCCTGACCGGTTACGGCAACAGGTTGGCCAATAGTTTGGCCTATTTGCGGAAGAAGACCGGCGATGAGGAAAGTATTGCAACCTACAGCAAACATTCCTATTGCTAAAAAAATTAAAGTGGTCAGCATAAGCTTCCCAATTCAAATAAAGACTCAATTTTATCTAGCGGTGCCGAAGATCGAATGTAGGAATCAGGTCTGACTAAAATTGCCTGATTTTTATAGACCGTACTGTTAGTCCAAAAATGCTCCTGACATTGGTTTGGATAAATGTACATGACATTTATAAACTCTGGAAGTTTTAGATCCACGTCACAAGTACCGAAAATGAGTAGGGTGAATTTCATATAATCGAGATGAGAATAAAGTCGTGTTTTGACCATGCCGTTAAAAAGCTCGAAATCAAAGATCCGCGAACCACAAAGTTCTCCTGCCCCGTAACGTACCCCCATCCCCGTGATATTCCCTGCCCGCTTTTGTACAATCTTTACGTAGTCTTGGGCATGCGTCCCATTTAGTGAATACTTAGTCGAACGGACAAGCTCACCCGCAGTATTTATCACATCATGAGCGACTGGCTTGCGTTCGTCTTCATAACTGTGTAACAGTTCTTCAGGAGCCCCGCAACGTATGACCATGTTTAACTTCCACATGAGATTAAATGCATCTGCAAGACCGGTATTAAGGCCTTGTCCACCGTTTACGGAATGAATATGGCATGCATCGCCTGCAAGAAAAATACGATCCTGCACGAAAAAACGCTCAGCAACAGATTCCTTAACTGAAAACTGTGAAAACCAGGCAATCTTTTTAAAAGATAGGGTATGCGGTTGCATTGCCCGATTAATTTTCTCAATTGCTTCATTCAAAGTGAAGTCTTGAGTGTCCATTCTCACGTAAAACCTGTCGATCTCCCCCTCCCTTGGAATCCAGGCCACATCCGATGTTTCTGCCTGAAAGACGATGATTTCAGGAACCTTGGGAAAATCGGTGGTTATAATGCCATCGATTACAGCCCAAACAATTTGCGGACGTATAATTTCAAAAGGGATTTCAAAGTGATTGCGCACAAAGGAGCGTGCACCGTCTGCACCAATGACATATCGAGACTGAATACGCTCCCCATTGGCAAGAGTTGTAAGGCAGCCTGCCTCATTAAGCTCAATGTCGACAATGACTGCTGAACGTTTTACTGCTACCGCAGACTCTTTTAGTTTCTTATCTAACAGTTTTTCTATATAGGATTGATCCAGCATAAGAAAGTGTTTATGCAAACACCCCTCCAGTTCTTCCCACCATGACGATTGTCGAGAAATGAATTTGCCATCTGCCCAAACAGAACTGGTATTGCAGGTCTTTCCTAAAGGATAGAGTTCATCAAATAAATCAACCAATTCAAGAAGCTGTAAAGTGCGTGCGTTAAACGCATCCGCTCTCCCAACTTCTAAAGGACCATCAGACTTATCGACAATCACCATCTGCAAACCACAAAGTTGTGCTAGGTAGGCACACATAAGACCGACTGGACCTGCGCCAACAATCATGATATCTGCAACCTGTACACTCATATGTACGACTCCAGACCTGGATTAGCAAGAGGAGGATTACTCAAAACATGAACGCGCTGAATATGGCGCGGAGACTTAGAGACAAATCCTTCTCGACCATGCAATAGTGAAAAATTATCTGCAATAACGATATCTCCAGTTTGCCACTCATGGGCATAGAAATTATTCGGAGAATAAAGCGCTCTTTCTAAACTTTGATGGAAACGAGCTAACTCTTCATGGTTAATACCCGTAAATTCAAGATCGGGTGGGTTCACAAAATGACCTTTCTCTGCGGAAGGAGGCTCATTGTAACGAATTACAAAACAATCCTGTTGCGGGTGTTTCGTAATAATTGGTGATACCGTCTTACTACTATAAAACTCCATTTTTCGTTGATAAGTACCAGTCACCTTATGCCAAAGCTCTTTTAATTCAGAAGATGTATTGTTTAAAGCTAAAATGGTATTTGAAAAAGTGGTCCTTCCCCCATGTCCAGGCAAAGGTGCGTTGACACAATGAAAAATCTGGTATTCAGGAACTTGAGGTCGATACATACCATCCCAATGCAGTGGCATATAACTATTATCAAAAATGTGATCTTCCGGATCCTCTCGCTCAATTAGCTCCAGCACCTTGCCAAAAGGCCACAGACTCACTTCTCCCCATAATTCACAATAGTTAGAAAAATCCTCGGCATTGTGAAATGTAGCAAACCCTCTTAATACCACGAGTTGATTCTTTCTAAATAAACGCCGTAAGTCCTCTACATCCACCTCGCTCACCGATATCTTTTCACATACAGCCTCTAAGAGCACACCAAATGGTTTTAGATGAGTTACTTGATAATTCATATTACACCTCCGCCATTAACTGATAATGACTGTCCCGGCCGTCTGCAGCATAAATTAATTTTGCACCTAAAGCCTCCGCTTCTGAGCGTTTCAGTAAGACATACCCTTTCTTACTTTCCACAGCAACACCATGCCAAGGGGTCATCCAGCTTTCATTTCCTACTAAACGAATTCCTAATTTTTTTGCGCCACACGTTTGGGGATGAATGGACAAGCGCACTGCCTCAGGAAAGCGCTCAGCAATTAACATGCTCCAAGCATTACTTCTTCTTATGACCTCATATGCTTTAGAGCGAGATTCTTTTTGGATGGCAGAACGACTTTTTGTTTGCCCCGCATGCATGGCGTCTTCAAATAAAAACCGCGTGATGCCACTGTACATACGATTTGCTTCTTGCTCATCAGGACTTGCTGAGGGTTTGGCGCCGTTACGAATCTTAAGCTTAAGAATCTCTAAGGACTGTCCATAGCGTTTCATAAGCTCATCACGCATTTGCACAAAGTGAAGATTCTTGTAAAAGTAATCCAGATTAAAAAGGGATATGTCTGCAAAAGACATTTCTTTTATAAGCTTCTCTAGCTCAACTTGGTAAGCCGTGACATTAGCTTCTTCCATGCCAACTACATCACTAAAAACCCTGCCATCGGAGCACAGGACAATTTTAATTCCGGGGGTATAAATTTTTTTTATGCGTTGACACAATGTTCCCAAAAAATGCAGAGAAAGTCGTTCCGCATAATCAGGTAAGGGACCCAAAACTTTTTCAGGGTTTGGGGACTTTCCGGGAAAGGCCGGTAATATAAAAGTAACCGGTTCATTCTGTTTCACCGCGGAGATGATTTTGGGCAAATACGCAGAGGCGCACTTTTGACATCCTCTATCACACAAACGAACAGCCTCTGGGACGCGACGAAAAATCATTATTTCAGCTAATATTCTTTGAGCCATTTCTAGAGAAGAGCCTTTATCTAATGAATTTTTAAGTACGTAATCTTTAGTGTCATGATTTTCGGTAATTAAAGTGAACGCTGTATTTTTCATGTTCCGTACCTCCTAAGAATAAAGAGTACAGATCTTCAACAAATCATTAAAATGATTTATTTCAATGATTGTGATAAATTTTATTTATGCCTAAATATTCAATTGATGATTTATGTCTTTATTATTGGATGATATAAAATATTTTATCGCGGCGAGTGATACGCTCAATATTACGCGGGCTTCGGAAATTATTGGGATATCGCAACCGGCGCTTAGTTACTCTATAAAAAGGCTGGAAAATAAACTTGGCGGAGCACTATTTATTCGGCTTAAAAATGGGATCCAACTGACAAAACTCGGAGAAGAGTTTAAGCAACGTTCCCATCGACTCATCTATGAATGGGAACAAGTCCAAAACATAGCCCATCCTGAATCAGGCTTTGTGCAAGGAAACTATACCATTGCCCTGCACCCATCAGTCGCTCTATACGCACTTCAGTACTTTATGCCACAACTGCAAGTTGAATATCCAAAGCTGAACTTTAATTTTATCCATGGTCATTCAAGAGAGATGACTGAAAAAGTAATTAGTTGGGAAGCGGATTTCGGTATTGTTGTTAACCCCATACAACATCCTGATCTCGTTATCATCAAACTCTCTACTGATGAAGTTTCAGTCTTTCATGCCCAGAATGCACAAAATAAGCTTATTTATGATAAAAAGCTTGCTCAATCACAATATATACTTAAAAAAATTGACAAAAAGATCGCCTTTAACGGGGTAATTAACTCTACTAGCCTTGAGGTTATCGCCAAGCTAACAGCCTTAGGTCTTGGATATGGCATTCTACCCACAAGGGTTACCCATCAATACCAACATCTTAAAAAACTAAGTAATGCGCCCATATTTAAAGATGAAATTTGTTTGGTCTACAGACCTGAAAAACATAACAATTTAGTAAGTAAAAAAATTATTCAAATGATTAGAGCATCGATAAGTAATGATAACGCCCAGATTTAAAATGCATCATGATTCATTACCTTGTAAAAGGCTGAATTTGACTATTTTACTGCACACCATCACATCATCTAATTCACTCAATAAATAGCCTGGGATTCTTTATAAAAACTGCCTGTCAAGATATAAAATCAAAATCAATGATTTCATTCACTCAAGCAAGCTACTAACATGGGATACAAATCTCCCGATATCTATATCTAGTATTCAAAATTGTTTCAGCCCAGCTCTGACATCATTGAAAAAAAAACCCGAATTAACTATGCTTAAAATATTGACACAATTTAAGGATTTGAGATGCCCAAAGGTATTGTTCCCTTCCGCGTAGATTTTGAGAAAAATGGCGTTGGAGTTTCAACCAGAGCACAAGCAGCGCAAATTCTGGATGAAGTAGCCAGACAACATGCCAATGGAGCTAAAACGGTGGGGATCACTTATTCTGCCAATCAAGCGCAAACAGATAAAATTCAAAGTACTTACAAAAATGGCGGTTGGAAAACAGGAACTGATGGATCGAATCAAGCAGCTGTAATCTCCGAAATCGAACAACTACTCACTACGCCCAAATATCAACATTTACAGGGTGTCTACCGCACAGTTCCTATTACCACGATGAAATACGACAGCACAGGAAAGGCTGTGAAAGCTAAAGATACTGACGTAGAAGAAAGCCTTAAAGGTGCTTCTAAATTTATGGATGATGGCGGTGTATTATTAGGCTGGACGAATCAAACAACCGCCCCTGGCCGGTTGGCAATTGGTGGCGGTGTAGCGTCTGGTGTGCAAACATCCGCTCAAAAGAGCATGATTAACAACTGGGTAAAGAACAATCTCTCATCGCCCACTTTAGACGATGACCTGCCAATGGCACCTCTTAAACCAACAGTATCCGAGACTTCTTCGGTACAGGCACTACAAGCTTCCGAAGAAGAAGAGGCTCAACGCAAGAAAAAAAGCATTGGTATTCAAAGTGAACAGGTTGAAGCACTGCTTGCAGCCTATAAAAAACATTGTGGGGAGCAATGGTTTAAGGATAATCCACCTGAGAAAGGTGAAGATGGTCGATTAAAACTGACTTTTAAATCAGATGAAGACATGACTGACTTTTTCAAGAAACAAGCTGAGTCAGGAAATAGTTTTATCATGGTTGATGAAAAAACCAATAAAGTCATTGCCTACTCTAATGGTGATGGAAAACTCTATAAACCAGGAAAAGATGGGCCACAAGAAATTACCGGTAAAACTTTACTGCCCAAAGCAGGTGAAATGAATGATCTTCCTGATCTTAAGGATTTTAAGATGCCCGCAAAAGCAGCAACACAAGAGTCTGTTTCCCAACCACAGTAAACATAACCAATATAGTATCCTGAAGACGTGCCTCTGCACCGAACTCTTAACCCTTTGAGGTTAAGCAAAATCTGTACGTGTTTAAAGACTTTTAGATAGCCAGCTTACGGACCAGCACGAAACACTCAAGACTTAAAACATCCAACTTTGCCGGCAAGTGTTAAAAATCAAATAGAATCATTGTTTGTAGTCTCATTGTGTTAGGATGTAGTTACAAGTTCTTTGATTTATGTCAAGATTCTCTCGACACTAAATGTATTAAATAAATACGTAACTCTTTTTAAGTTTATGGATTGACTGATGATGAAATACTTAAGGAATATAGTTGTTACATTACTGTTGATAGTTTATCAAAGTGCTTTTTCAGCAGGTGGCCTGTTTTTTAATGTTTCGGCAACGGGTGAACCCGAAAATCTCAATATTACTCTATGTTTGAACGGTAAAGGACCTATATCCTGTCAGAATTATAATGTTTCTGCCTTAACATTAATTATATTTACGACAATACCCAATCACTCCTATCCATTTGCTGGGATTAAAATTAATACCCCAGGTTATGTGTTGTCTGGTTGTACAGCAATCAATAATGGTTATTGTCTATTCACAGTAAGCGATAAAACTGCGGCAAATATTGAGATAAAGCAGAACAATAATGCCCCATGGTATCCCTCTTTAGAAGCGTTTGAGCATTATAATTCTGGCCGTTCTCATGTATTTTCACAGGCCCGCTTTGGTGGTTCAATGAATGGAAATAATGTAGTCAATACCATCAATTCCGCCACAAACTATCCTTCTGGATATAACATGTCTTATCTTAATTCCAATTATGCTTTCATCTATGGTGGCGGTTATGGTGATGTCCCTGGCTCGATTGGTGCCTATGTAGCTCGAGTAAATCCCGCCACACTTCAACCTATTTGGTATAATCAGTTAATTAATACCTATGAAAATGGAGAATGGGATTATCCCGGTTCCTTAGGCATTTTAAATGATGGATATCTTTATGTAAGCTACGGTTACCGATTAGCAAAACTTAATCCGGAAACGGGACAAGTCATTACAACATTAGTACTTCCGACTGGACATGGACTTCCTAAAAACACTTCATTCAATGGTTTCAATGCTACGGCAGATGGAACTATTATCATGAAATCAGTATACCGCCAAGCAGGTTGTACTGTTCAAGGTCCTGACGCTTTATTGCACTGCCCAGATCCAACGGATGTGCCACCTTCGATTTTAATTTCAGTTAACCCAAAAACCATGCGCGTAATTGATAACATCACTCTGCCAGCCCCTGTAGGTGCAAGACCAACGGTGACTCAATATAAGAATAAAAATTATGTTTATTTACTTGAAGCGACAACAGCTATTCGCTATATAGTAGAAAATGGTATCTTAATCCAAGATAATTCATGGAATCCTGGCACAATCACATTGCCCGGCCAAACGCTGTGTACTTCGTTTGTGGTGATAAATGATTGGGTCGTAGCACAAACTAATACGCTCCCTTCAGCAACAGCACTGAGTGTAATTAGCATTAACCAAAATAATGCAGCGAATCAGTTTTCTATTCAGCCATTTTTAGGAGATTCTATCCCATTGGAGATTAGAGAAGCATTTTCTACTGCTACTGCGGATATGGGACAAGCGATAAGCTGGGCACCTATGTCTGTTTCTGGTGATCCTACTACTAACTTGATTTACGCAAGTGATTCTTTACCAGGAAAAATTGCTGCCATTAAAATTTCTGAAAGCGGGTTAAATATAATTTGGACCGCTAATCAAAGAACCACTGAATTCACAACCCTTATTAATCCCCAAGAAAGTCGCGTATTGGTTGGCACCGATATTCCTAGTGGAGAAATTCCTGGTAACAATCACAATGATTTCGCAGTGTGGAGAAATGCGCTAACTGGCGTGGAAATCGCGCGCTCACCATTACTTCCGGCAATGACTCAAGGTACTATGATCCAACCGTATTACTTTGGCGCCATGTTTTTCGAAGGACAATCAGGAACGTTGATCAAGCTATCGCCATTATCAGCAAACTCCTCCCAAAAAGGATAAGCAAGCAGACTACGCTGCTCATTCAAGTGTGAGCCGTCACTAGGGGCCCAGTTATTATTGGTGCTACTTTTAGCACCAGTTAAATTTAGTGCGGTGCGTTAGAAGAGGTTTGCTCTTTTTTTTCTGGCTCTTTCTCCAGTTCGCTGCCTTTCGCACTTCTGATACCTTCTTTAAAGTGGGCTATTTCATGTGTATGTGCCATCTGATATGGCTCATAAGATTTATATTTTTCTAACGTCACCGCACTTTTACACCCTATTGCTTGATAACCTTGTGGAGCTGGTACAGGTTCACCTTCGTAGCCTTTGCGTTTTAAAGCAGCGAAAAGGCTATCTGTTGCAGACTGTCCTGCTAATTGAAACATAACACCTGTGTGCCTAACCGTCCTATCTTCTTTCATAGACCCATCTCTGAATTGAGCAGTTCTTCCTTGTATTAAGTCATCTTTTACACTTAATTTTTCTGCCCCATCCTGTATTTCAGTAGTATCATGAGTATAGTGCGCTTTTAAATATGGCTTGAGATCCTTAGGTTCTGTTTCTTTCCAAACCCATTTGTGATGCCCTTTGTCATCTAGATTGGGGACTAATGCCCCATCTTTTTCTGCTATAAGGTCTGGTGCAAGTGTAAAGAATGTTTCTTTATATGCATTTCCTTTTTTCTTTACTACAGATAAAACACCGGTATAACTTGTTTCTCTAATAAACCATCCACCCTCTTTCATGTGTTGCAAAGTCTGGATGAACATGGGTTTCTGTTTGGGATTATTGGGGCTAATGCTCCAAATTATAGGTTTATTAGGCTCTTTTTCTTTAGGTTCATACATGATATTTCCCCAAAACAACTATAATACTCATTTTAGCATATTGGGTACTTTTTGTTTTTCAGTACAGTCCATAATCAGTAAGCCTAGTTGCTCTTTTGGACATGACCTCAAAAGTATCCTAAGATTCGTTAGAGATGTATAAAAATGGCAAATTAAGTTTGAGTTGATAAATAATTCCAGAATCTCTATGGTTTTCGACTAATTAACGAATTAATTATTATTAAATAGATAACACCCATCGAAGCCGCAGTGGTTATTATTTAATAAAATTTCATAAGAATGGGTTTACGGATTTTTTTAATGAATAATCATGTTCTGGACGCTGAAAAAACACCCTTTTTGAGTTTAAGACAAGAGCTTATTTGTCACACTTTATTAGTATTAATTCCTTTTGTTTTAATATCTATATTAGTAATGCATTTTACTGATAATCATTTTATTTATACTTTAGATGACCCATATATCCATTTGACTCTAGCTAAAAATATTTGGCATGGATTTTATGGCATTAATATAGGTGAAGTATCTGCCCCATCATCAAGTATCCTGTGGCCCTTTTTATTATCACCGTTCTCTATCTTTGGCAGTTATTTTGAATTTGTTCCATTATTTATCAATTTATTATGCCTGGCTGGATTGGTGCATTTATTATTGTTGATTTTTAAAGACATACCGATTAAGTCGCGGGTTTTATTAATTTTTATAATTTTGCTTTCAATTAATGGCTATGGACTTGTTTTTACTGGTATGGAACATAGTTTACAAATTTTCTTAATCGTATTAGGTGTCTACCCTCTATATAAAGAAAAATGGTGCATTCAAACCAGCGCCCCCCCCAATTATCAGATGATTGCTTTGGTGGTATTGCCTATGGTGCGTTATGAAGGTTTAGCGATATCAATTCCTATATTATGTTATCTTTTCTATAAAGGTTATCGCTTAAAGGCTTCTATTGGGCTGATATCGATTTTATTTATTCTCGGTTTGTTTAGTACTTTTTTATATTACCAAGGATTGGGTTTGCTACCCAGCTCAATTACTGCGAAATACATTCCAATCGTTAGTAACTTAAAAGTAAACGTACGGCAATATATTTACTTATTGTTAGTCATCGTAGCCATAGAAATAATTTTATGGAAAAAAGATCCGCAACTTGCTTTAGTTGTTTTTTTTACTAGCATGCTGCATTTTTTATTTGGCCACTTTGGCGGGTTTGGAAGATATGAAGCTTATTTTGTTTTATTTATTGTTATCTTAGCAGTACGCTTGCTAATTGACCTTGATTTGCCAATCTTTCCAACAGTCTTTGCATTACCCGTTATTTGTTATTCTCTCTTCCTCATTAATTTTTTAATCCCTCTTGCATCTGCAAATATTTTCTATCAACAAGTGCAAATGGCTAATATTTTCCGTTTGTTAAATGACCCAGTTGCAGTCAATGACGTGGGTTTAATCTCCTTTCGTAGCCATGGAAAATATGTACTTGACCTTTATGGTTTGGGCTCAACTGCATCGCAAAAAAGTCGTATTGCACAACTCAATCGTGCAAGCTCAGATTGGATAAGTGACTTGATGAGCAAAGAAAATGTTAAATATGCCTTTATCTTTGATCAGTGGTTTCCATACAAACCAAGTTCTTGGATTAAAGTTGGGAAACTCAAAGTAAAGGTTATGCGCGTGGTGACAACCTTTGCTACCGTTACCATGTATGCAGTGGATCCCATTCACGCCCAAAAATTATTTGCCGCACTAAAATCATATGAACCCTATATCAACAAAGATAAAGTTGAACTTATTATCTACTTTGGGGACGAACCGGGTCCGGTCCGCCCCCATCTCAGAAAGAGTGAACTACATTCATGGACACGTTATTAGATAATGTTAAATTGCTAAAGCAGATTATGAAAATTCAACCTGTTTTTGCCAGTGCACACTTTGATCTGCGGGTTTTTATACAACTTGCCGCGAATGAAGTACATAAGATCACCCCGGCGACCGAAACAGTAGTGGAGTTAGTCGAAGGGAGTTTCATGGTTTATAAAGCAGTGACTGGAACCGTTACTGATTATCATGAGCTAAAATTGCCTATTGAAAATAGTATTTCAGGACTCTGTATTCTCACTAATCAAGTGTTAATCTCTCACGATAAAGAATGCATTTTTAGACGCAATAATTTAAAAGGTGCTTAGATGAACATTACGGAAATTCATATTGCGCAATTAACGATTCCATTAATTCGTCCATTTATAACGGCCGTAAGACGCACTGAATGCGTTGAGGATGTGGTCATCATAATTAAAACGGATAGTGGCAATCTAGGTTATGGTTCCGCAGCGTCAACTCCAGCCATCACTGGCGACAATACGGAATCGATTATCAATGCAGTTAAAGCCATTCTGGGGCCACAGTTAATTGGACGCAGTATTTCTGAACTGAATGTATTACTCCAAATGAATAACCAAGCCATCGCAGGTAATACTTCTGCAAAGGCGGCCATTGATATGGCATTGCATGATTTGTTTGCCCAATACTGTGGTTTGCCTCTTTATAAATTGCTGGGAGGGAATACGAACAGTATTAGTTCGTGTATAACTATAAGCGTTAAAGAGATTGATGCAATGGTGCAGGATGCAGTTGAGCTGGTCCATCAAGGACACCAAACCATTAAAATAAAATTAGGCTTAAATCCAATTGAAGACATCCAACGCGTCCAAGCAATTCGCCGCGCAGTAGGCAATTCCATCACCTTACTTGTAGATGCCAATCAAGGATGGTCTTATGATGAAACCTTAAAGGTTATTGATGCTTTGCAACAACAGCATTTGCATATTCCGATGATCGAACAACCCATTAACGCACGGGATCTACCGCACTTAAAGACTATTAGCGAACAAGTTGAATGTCTCATCATTGCCGACGAGGCTTGTTTTTCCCCTGAGGATACACTGAATATTGCCAAAATTAATGCCTGTGATGGTGTCAATATTAAGTTGATGAAATCGGGGGGCCTTGAGAATGCTCAAGCCATTTATCATATTGCTAAAGCCGCACACATGAAAATAATGGTCGGTTGTATGTTGGAATCGCCAATTGGGGTTGCTGCAATAGCCAGTTTTGCTGTAAGTAAGCCAGATATTGCCTACGCAGACCTTGATCCTATTTATTTGATTCGTGACAATTATATTTCTGGTGGGGCACAACGTCTTGGCAATAAAATCATCTTGTCAGACAAACCAGGCTTAGGAATTGAAGGCATTGCCCAGGGATTAAATAAGATTGGAGTGATCCATTAATGTCTTTTTACATGCAGTTAGCCAGTTTAGTCATTATTGTTCTTTATGTCGTGATGTTATTTCGCAATGTTGATCCTTTAATCGCGACGGCACTCTGTGTTGGCCTAGGCTATTTGTGGAATCTAAGCAGCCCCATTGCCATCGGCAATTCTATGGCTGCAGCTTTAGGCTCATTCATGGCCTTAGTTGGTTTTATTATCATGTTAGGCCATGGCTTAGGTGAGGTCTTAACGCATACCCAAGTCAGTCATACTTTGGTGCACCAAATTGTTTATGGGATTGGGGTTAATACACAACGACGAGCTAAAATTGGCATAGTACTTTCGTCGTTTGTCATTGTCGGTTTGCTTGGCACCTTGGCTGGAGGATTGGCTATTTTAGCACCTAGCTTACGCCCTATTGCAGGTTCGGTGGGGCTCTCACGCCCAAGTTTGGCGGTGTTAATGCAGGCTTCGGCTGAAGAAGCTTTAATTATTGGGCCTTTTGCGCCGCCTGTAGTGGCTTTACTGGGCATTACCGGCCTAAGTTATCAGTCTGTCCTTTTATATGCATCTCTCCCAGTAGCCATAATTACTTTAATGACTACATGGGTTATGGCTAACCAATTACAGCGACAATATGCACATGAGTCTTGCGAAGACGAGGACACCTCAGAGCCATTTGTTCCCAGTAAACAGCAAAAGCGCGCCACATTACTTTTTTTGCTCTCCTTTATGGCGTGCGTCGTCTATGGTTTATTGACTCAGGCCAAAACCTCCTACGTTATTTTTGTTATGTTATTGCTCGCGCTGCTTACTGGATTAGTGAGTAAATTAAGCTTAAAACAAATTTTTAAATTGTTAGTTGAAGGAATGCGCAAAAGCCTACATCTCTTCTTTTTGTTTATTTTGTTTGATCCTTTTATGGTTTTGATTCATCAGGCAGGGGGATTTAATGCCTTAACCGAACTATTAACCCCATTAATTAATTTAGGTGGCAAACCTGTATTGTCAATGTTAATTGGCTTCACTGGAGCGTTTGGCATGCCAGGCGCTGCTGAAGCAACCATTAAAATGTTACATCAGCTTTTTTCGTCTAGTGTACTGCAGATGCAATTGCCGATGATAACGTTTGCGTTATGCATGATCTTCGCAACCCGTGTTACTAATTATGCCTATCCAGGAGCGAATATGTTTGCAGCCATGGGTTTTGCTGGCAGCGAAAATGTTAAAGCAATGATACAAAACGGACTCGCAGTGAGTGCCGTACAAGTCTTATTTCTCATTATATATAGTTTATTTCTATAATTCTGAGCCGATGTCAGCATAAGAGTAGAGTCTGTTTTTTTATATTTTTAGTCCGAATACAAGCTCTTCAGGCTCCGCCAATGCTTCTACCCGAGCATATGAGACGTGACGCGCAGGCCCATGCAAAACATCGACTCCGCCTTGCTGATAAGGCGCATCCGAATAACTGGCAGTCCAGGCATTATGTGCAGCTACAGCCAATGCTTCTTTACTATACTGATTATAAGGATGTTTTCCAGGGTGCTGGAAGTGCACGCGTTGTGGATATCCTGGGTCACTAGAATACAGCGTTGCATCTGACTTAGGGCCTCCCGCCGCATCCGCGTCTTCGATTTGCAAATGTCCATTACGGATATAACAAATATAGTTAAGTGCCATGTTTATTCTCCTATTATGGGTGAATATCGCAATTTACTAAATTTAAAAAGAAATTATCCATTATTGCGACACATCTAAATTCAGAAATCCTCTAGATCTGACCACAGATCTTTTGAATGATGATTCGTCAACAGTTTAAGCTCTTGTTATACTCTTTCGCATAAAATATGCAACAGGATTTAGCACGCGTAGGCAGGGCTAAACGAAGTGCAGCCCAACAAAAAGAACTCATACTCTCTTAAGCGTCAACAAAGTAATTTCAGAAGGAACGCCAAAGCGATTAGCTGGTCCCCAATAACCAGTTCCAGGGTTTACGTAGAGCTGTAAATTCCCATGTTGGTTGGCTCTACGATAATATTTATACGCCAAAGGAAGTAATAAATTAAATGGGAAAAACTGCCCAGCATGAGTATGTCCAGAAAGTTGCAGATTAACACCTAATTTTTCCGCCTCAAAACACACATCAGGCCTATGCGCTAATAGTATTTTAAATTGCGTTATCTCATCAGATTGCAGTGCTTTCTCGATGTTCGGTTTATGGCTGTGATGAAAGTGACCACCAATATGATCAGTAACACCTGCAATCAATATATTAATACCATTCGCATGAATCACTTTATGCTCATTAATTAATGGCTGAAACCCTAATTGCTTTACTTTATCCAGCCAACCCTCTATTCCCCAATAGTATTCATGATTACCCGTCACATAATAGATGCCATGACGTGCTTCAAGCCGGGCCAAAGGCTCCAGGTGTTGCTCAATTGATTCAGCTGTTGCATCGGCAAGATCACCGGTAACCACAATAAAATCAGGGTTGGCGGCATTAGCCAGCTTCACAACGCGATCAACATAAAATTGGCGAATAGTAGGACCAACATGCAAGTCACTGATTTGAATAATGGTCATGTCATCTAATTCTTGAGGTACATTGTTCGTAGAAATAGTAATCTTTTTTACCTTCGGTCCTCCAAGCGCCCCCAAGAAGCCTATTCCTGCAAAACAAGCGGATAAGATTAAAAGAAAATAATTGATTTTCTGATGCACAGTAACCAGAGCTACAGGATTGTGGGCAGAGGAATTAAAAATCATCTGCACGACATAATTTCCGAGAAAAATGACATCAAGAGGAATAGATAATAAAATGAACGTAGCCCAAAGCCCCATCATTAAAGTACCAAACCAGATAATTAACCGAAACCAGAGTCGCTCAACCCAATCCGGATGAGCATGATAAACAAATAACCAGCCTATCATCACCAAAAACAGTAAGAGGCTGCATGGCACAATCAATAACTCATGAGCCGGAAAAGTTTGAATCGCCTTATAGTAGGTATAGCTCCAAAGACTCGCAATTATTAAAAAAAATCTCATTCTTTTCATCCTTAACCTCAGGGTATAAACCACTCATTTTTAAAACTCAGCAAGGTGGCAACTGTCTTGAATTAAAAATTTAAGGCAGTTGCTACGCTTGCTGGTAGTCAAAAAGTAGCCAGGATAAAGCAAAGCCATAACCAGGTTGCAGATAAAAAAATCAGGCTCTGCTCCCCGGGTTCGGCTCGCTTTACCCAGGCTACAATTTAGTAAGTTGAGCGAAACAGTGCAGCCCAACAAACAGTTTTTTTTATTATCATGATTACATTCCCTTTGTTTAAAAGATAAATACCATAGGGTAAGTGTAGTAGTATTTTGTCTTCAGGTAACAACAAGCGTAGGCTGGGCTGAAAGCCCAGCACAGGTGTGTATCATTTCTTAGTTGAGCTTTGCAGTTCTCTCTAAAGTAGGAGCTCCATTTTTAATTTGGTATGTATTCAATATCTTTTGCCAGAAGAATATTAGATAAAGGCTGCTTATCACTAAAAAAATCAGGGATAACATTTTTAATAATAACCCCACGTTGAGTGTCATTGGTGTTTTGCGATAATAGCCATAAGCACCAATTAGGCCACAACTACTCCCTAATAATGCGCCGGCCACCACATCGGCTAACCAGTGAGCATCTAATAAGATGCGTGCACTCACTACCGCTATGAGTATCACAATAAAAAGAATCAGCGTTATTTTCTGTTTTGCAGAAGAAAAATAAGGAGTAATCAGCGCATATAAAAAAACCAGATAAGCACTACAAAGAGTTACATGTCCGCTTGGGAAGGAAAAATTTTTAAGTACTGCCGTCATAGCACCAGGGCGAGGAGAGGCGATAACGATTTTGAAAACAAAAGCTAAGATTGCTGCAAGAGCAATAACCCCAAACAGATATAATGCCAATCGCGTTTTTTGTTGATAAATCAGCCAGGCACTGTTTATTGCAAACACAGGGATAATGACTTTCTTATCTCCTAAAAGACAGATGAAGATAGCAACTAAATCCAGAAAAGAAGTTCGCAGTTGATGAGCGAATTGATAAGTTGCTGTATTAATAAAAAAAATAGACCCTTGCCATTTAATGATAAGTGCTAATAACAAAAATCCTACACTGCATATAAAAAAGAGAATAAGACGTCGAGCTTGCTTACGTTGCATTGCTAATAAATTGAATGATGACTCCATTATTTTCCTATAAAAGATTAAAAGACAATTTGCGTTACATAGCGAGTATGTCAATCCCAGGTGCATCTTTATCAGTAAATCACCTTGCTGACTCTATTGTTTTCTACCATAAAGATATTATGAATAGTTGAATAGCTCAATAGCAAGGTGGCGCGGTTGCAAGCAAGCGTAAGCGGATCCCTGGGCGATACATGGGCCCGACCTACACATGCAACTTCGAACAGGTTCTATACAGAATAAGCCGCACGATGAGAATAAGAAACTTCATCATCAGCAATCGGCACTTCATAGCCTTTTTCTAGTGCATGGCGGCGCAGTACAATTGCATTATGAATTGCTTCCGTTATTTGTTTGGTGCTATGCACTAAGCCTGGTCTTTGTTGACGCATATTATTAAGTATCTCTAGTATGCGCTCGGTAATTACATCAGGGTCATCGCTTGAAAAAATAGCTGAATAATTCTTTAAGATTTCCATAGTGAGAATGAGGTGACCAGTTCGACCATGGCCGTGTTTACAGTGGACAAAGACAGGATGTTCGACTGAAATCTTAAAAATCTTCCACAGTATCTCTTTTTTCTGATCATTTGGATCAATATTTAAATCAATGTAACTCCCGTCTTTTAATTCAATCCCAATTACCCCTACACGTTGATTATTTCCTTCAGTGCTCACTGTGATTTCAGATTCAGTAAATATATTGGGTTTTGACTCCTCATGTCCATGATGAAAAACATAACTACCGCCGAGATGTTTCCTCGTAACATGATAAGGTCCAACATCATAACTCTTTTTTTTCATGTAATAATTTAAAAAATCAACACCTGCAGGACAAGTATCTAATTCAGAGACACGATTACCTATTGCGATGATGTATGCTATAGGTGGGTCGCGGAATAGAGTGTCTTTAAAGAAACGAATCAAATCATCTGCATTTTTGGGACCAGCTGTAGCAGAAAAATTAGTGTTAGGAATGCTATTTGAAGGGCGAATAAACGATTTGTCCTTAATTCTTGCATGCTCTTTGGCGTAAATTGGACCTTTAATAAAACGTTTTTTTACTGTCCTGATTACTTGAGCAATAATTTCAGGGGAAGGTCCTACTTCTTGTTTAACCGTTGGTTTTTTATTTTTCGATAAATTTCGTTTGATTTCATGTAGAAAAAACATTTCTATCTCCCTAGAGAAAAAGTAATTATTTCATAAACAGAATGTATCATAGACATATATTTTCTATTAATCGAGAGCTTAAGCGTTTTATATAATTATTAAAAATCAATGTGTTAACACGTAGGTTGAGTACACCCAACAAAACTCACTCATCAGCGAGACAAGAATTGCAATTTATTTACAATAGTTGATTGTGACAATTACATAGTTGAGGCTAATTTATTGATAAATTATGCTATTGCATCTAGATTTAAGAATAATCGAAACAATAATTAGTGTTAGGGAATCAAAATTGTTGTGTGAGTTCAAATTCAAGGAGGAAACCTATGTCGCTGTTAATCAATTACATGAAGACGTTCCGCTTCCTCTTAAGACGGAATGACTTGAGTTCTTTTGTCCAAGAGCACGACCGCCTATTCTCTCTTGCGAAGCAAACTCATAATCATACGGTCGTTGCCTCCCATTATTATGACCTTATGGCGGAAGTGATTGAGATCGCTTACGGCACCAGTTGGGTTTTTTATCCGCCCGATCATGTAGGACAATCACGCGAGGAGACCATTTCCAACTTGCATAAGCAGATCAATTCAGCGCTCTGCCTTTTACCCGGAAAAACAGCGCTTGATATGGGCTGCGGTCTTGGTGGCGCAGCACGTGATATTGCCCGGATTTCCCAGGGAAAAGTGCTTGGGGTCACATTGTCTCAGGCCGAAGTAGATCGAGCGAACGCCCTCAATCGCGAACAAAATCTGGACCACTTGTGCGAAGTCACACAGGGGGACTATACACAAAATTTGCCGTTTCCTGATAATTCCCTGGCCTCGGCTTACAGCATTTACTCACTTAAATACATTTCCAATGACTTGCTGCCCAAAGTATTTGGACACGTCCATCGTGTCATGGAGCCGAATGCAAGATACGTAGTCTATGACGCAGTTCTGACATCTAAATACGATGCAAATAATCCACAACATCGCGCTCTGGTTGAGCGGATTGAGTTTGTGACTGGTATGCCGCCCCTGCACTCGAGTGAAGATCTGATAAATGCAGCCCGCAGCGTCGGCCTAAGCCTACTTTCTGAAACAGAAATTTCAAAAGAGCTTGGGTGGAGCTATTTCTTTACCGAAAACAAGCTGCTGGCTGGTACGCTTCGCTCTCGGGCAGTAGGGAACGCGATTTCAGGCCTTGAAACAGCTCGTCTGTTTCCAAAGGGCTTTTCAGAGTTTTACAATATTTTCATTGCAGGGACGGTGAACGCCCTGGTCGATGCGGACCGCTTAGGCATCGTGTCATTCTCTCGGTTGTTCGTCTTTGGCAAGACCGACTCCTGATGTTTTTAAAAAGGGCTGGATATAACTAAATATAAGTTAAAAATCATGAAAATATTAGTCACTGGAGCTAGTGGACACATTGGAAATAACCTCATTGCTGAGCTTATTAAAAAGCAATATGATGTCCGAATACTTGTGCGCAGTGAAATACCCAAATATCTCTCTCATTTTCCTTTGGAGGTATGCAAGGGAGATATTTTACATCAGGAGTCGTTGTATGACGCGACTCACAATATCGATACAGTTTTTCATTTAGCCGCAAAAATTTCTATTACCAATCGAGAAGCAGACGATGTCCGTAAAACAAACATCCAGGGCACCCAAAATGTGATCAATGCTTGTCTTAAAAATCAAGTCAACAAGCTCGTTCATTTTAGTTCCATCCACGCCCTCACTCAAAGTTCTAAAAAATCCAATACGCCTCACATTTTAAATGAAGATTGCCCGCTTGCTTTAGAATCCGTGAATATTTACGATCAATCTAAAGCCTATGCTGAAAAAATAGTGCTTGATAGTTGTGAGCAAGGATTAAATGCGGTGGTGGTTAATCCCACAGGAACAATTGGTCCCAATGACTATAAATTGTCCCTCATGGGAACAGCAATAATTAAAATATACAAAGGACACATCCCTATTCTGGTTCGAGGAGGATATAATTTTGTTGACGTTCGTGACGTGGTTCAAGGGGCGATAGCCGCTGCTGAAAAAGGCAAATCTGGAGCGCGCTATATTTTAGGTGGCCACGACATAAACATGCATCATTTGCTCAGGTTGATAGCCATTGTAAAACAAAAAAAAATGACTCGTTTGTTTCTTCCCCCAAGCATGCTTTCCTGTGTGGTACCCCTCATGGAGTTTTTTTCTAAAATCACAAATACAGAACCGCTCTTTACAAAATACTCAATTGAGACGTTGATGTATCCACCCAAAGTGGATTGTACGAAAGCGGAAAATGAATTGGGGTACAAGAAAACTGAAATCGAGACAACGATCCATGATACGCTTCATTGGCTTTCACAGTCTGGCAAGATTAAAATATGACTCAAAACAATCTCACTTTATTTCTTTATTTCTGGAATGCTATAGCCATTATGGTTTTCTTCACGCTCTTTTTCAAACGAGCGCCTTATGGACGTTATGAGCAAGGGAATAAATCTCTTAAAATCCCAGCGAATGTTTCTTGGTGTTTGATGGAATTGCCATCTGTGATCACATTTTTGCTTATTTTTCTAATGGCCAAACCATCTGCTTATACCTGGGTATTTTTTGCAATGTGGCAACTCCATTATGTCTATCGCTCATTAATCTATCCGTTTCGCCTGAAAAATGCGAAACAGGTTCCAATTTTTATCACGATATCCGCCACGTTTTTTACGACAGTGAATGGTTTTGTAAATGCCTATTGGCTGACTCATTTTCAAGAAATTACATTTTCAACATTGCAAACGCAACACTTTATCGTTGGTTTGATACTTTTTGTTTCAGGATTTGTAATCAATGTAAATTCGGACAACATTTTGTTTGCGATTAATAAAAATAAAAAGCCCGGAGTTTACAAAATACCCTACGGCGGCATGTTTCGTTTTTTGAGTAGCCCAAATTATTTTGGTGAAATTCTCGAATGGATTGGTTGGGGAGTGGCGACTTGGTCAATTGCCGGTTTTTCTTTTACTTTGTGGACAATAGCCAATTTAGCTCCTCGAGCGCTCGCCCATCATCGGTGGTATCGCGCACAGTTTTCCAATTATCCTAAGGAAAGAAAAGCGCTCATTCCGTTTCTTTATTGAAAAACTTCATAAACGCTTAGTTATAAAGCGAGACAATAAATTTTAGAATTTCTATCAGGAAAAGAATATCCATTAGGCAGATTTTGGTCGTCATTGACGAGTTCGAAACCATTTTTTTCATAAAACCGGTGCGAGGCTACCGCCACTCCTGGTGTATCAAGAAAAATATTTTTAAGATTTAAATTTTTTGCTTGCAGAAGAAATTGATGGAAAAGTAGCATTGCAACACTAGGATAGGTTCCACGAAGTTCTTTTTTAACAAAAAACTTTCTCATAATACCCGTCTCAGTATTCAGTTTTTGCAGTCCAATTGAGCCGACAATTGCAGATCCTGCTCTCGCAATCCAAAACCCACCACCAGAATAAAAGCTTAAGGGGGCAAAAAGGTCCGGTTGTTCTTCGGCCTTAAGGTTCAACTTGAATTCATTATTTTGGATATCGATAGCAAAACTACGAAGTTCAGCTTCTTCATCCTGAGCAAGAGGAGCAATAAAAATTTCAGACACAATGAATCTTAATAAAGCGAATAGAGTAAGCACTATTATTAATAAAATAATCGAAAACACAAGGGACAAGCCTTTTCCAGAATATTATTCATATACCTTTAAATGGTATGCATGGCCTGGTTGCTTGCAACCAGGCTCGCTCACTGAAGATTCGCATGTCCAAACAATGAAACTTAATCGCTTCAACTTGATTAATTCTTGATATTTAATTCCACTTAAACTAAGTTAATCTCAAAAAATGAAGCCGAATTAACAGATACATTGTGTTCATCAGCAGCAATAAAGGAGTGGGGGATGAGAAAACAACTATTATGCAAAAGAACACTAGTTGCACTATGTATGCTACTTTGCAATACCTTAGTCTATAGTGGCTCACCTTTGCAGACAACTGCGCATATATCTCCTAAGCTCGTGAACATAACCGCCAACAGTACTGCAAAGAACTCATTGATTTCTATGAAAAAACGACAATGCCATCAATCCAATAGCTCAAAAATTACAAAAAAACCTAATCTCTTTGTGATGAGTTTAAACGTGTTAGCACCATGCTGGGCGAGTCCTGATTTTTATTCACCCGCCATAGCTCCTTACTTAGATACTAAGGCGCGCAGACAACAAATTATCCATTTTTTAAATAGCATCAGCGATAAAGCAGATATCATAGCGCTTCAAGAGACCACTGCTAATGAATTTAATTATTACAAAGAAGCTTTAGAGAGTAAGTTCTATTCGTTCCAAGCCTATCACGATAAAGATTACTGGTCAGATTGGATTTCACCAGATATCCCATGGGAGCCCAATGGGGTCGCTATTTTTGTAAAAAAATCAACCTTTAGCCAAGTATCTTTTCAAGATTTAGCGTTAACCAATGATGGAAACCATTCGGCCTATTTTGAAGGAGCGCTTTGCAGCACGGGGGAAAAGATACGCGCCGCGTCAATCCATCTTGATACAGCACTTGATAGCAATCGCTATCTTGAATTATCAACCCTCATGACCTTAATGCCCCCGGCCTCTGATGTGTACGATATTATTGCCGGCGATTTCAATTATGGGACTCAGTCAGCTCCCATACAAGAAGTCTTAGTGAATAACCATTTTATAGACGTACTTTATTTTTTAAACAAAGAGGAGTGGACCCATCCTTTTGATAATCAAGGAGATATCAACTCAGGAATTATTGATCATATCATCTCACGCAATCTAACCCCGATTGATGGTCAGGTAATCAGTTCCAATCTTTGGGAATTATATCCAAACGATGAAGACCTGCGTGCTATTGGTAATTTAAAACTCACAGGCTCTGATCATTTTCCTCTTTACACCATATTAAATATGGATAATAACCAGACTCAGAGAAAAAGCTGACTGCTCGGAAAAATGAAGCAAGGGTAGGCTGGTTGCAAGCAGCCAGCCTACCCTTACTGCGAAACAGTGCACACCAGCCTTCGGTTTTATTGGAAATCTGGAGATTAAATTTGGTGGAGGTGGCATATTTTTAACTCATTGATTTATTTATCTTAAACTACTGTGGCTACAATGGTGGGTCACTGATGGGGCAATTTACACCTAACTTAATTATGAAATATTGCCTTTATAGCCGTTTCTCTATTCTCATACTATAATCCTTTGTTTCTCTTAAGATGAAACCAAAAATAAGTAACCCAACAGAAGCCACAAAAGCTAAGGATAAAAATCCAATAAAAAATCCATAGACTGATGTGATGTATCCAGCTACAAGATTACTTATTGATGAACCAACACCGACACATAATCCAAGAACTCCTACTAAAAAATTAAATCGGCCAGTTCCTGCTGCCAAATCGGAAACAATAACAACAGCAACCACTCCAAAAATACCAGCACTAACTCCATCTAATAATTGAATGAACAGCAGATGATAGGAGTTTTTCGTGATTGAAAATAATAAAGCACGTACGATTAGGAAAATAAATGCAAATAAATAAATGGGCTTACGCCCCATTTTGTCTATTATGAATCGCAGACTAAAAGCAACAATCACCATCACAAACTGTGCCAATACAATGCAGCTTGCCATAAAAATTGAATCTCTATTGGGATTAATTTCTGCAAGTTCCTGTCCAACTAAAGGCAGTTGGGCTGCATTGGCGATATGAAACATAATGACCGAGCTAAAAAATATTACTATGGGTTTTGACTTTGTTAATTGTAAAAAACCAATCGGTTTTGCATCTGGCTCCACTGTTGGTAATTCCCTAGCAATGGAATGATCAATTTCGTTTGAATTAATAAATAACAGTGGAATCAAAGCAATGAATGAAAAAATAATGGTTCCATAGACTATCCAAGAATGACCGTATAATTGCGCGACAATACCAATAGCGACCATTGTAAACACCGTGCCCGCATGTGTCAGTGATTCATTAACTGTCACTCGTATAGGAAAATACTCTCTCCCAACCAAACCAAGTGTCACCGCTGTGATTGCAGGAGGAATTAAGCTTGCAGCGATGCCAACCAACGATTGAGCCGCAATGATAGAATAAAATGAAGTTTGCTTTAAAATCACATAGCAACTCATAATAATACAAGCACATGCAAGCCCTATGAGTGTTCGTTTAAAGGGAATTGCATCGACTAAGATGCCACTAGGCATTTGAAAAATGGCACCAGCAAAACCTGCTGCTGCAAGCGCGATACCCACTTGACTTGTACTCCATCCCAAATGAGAACGTAAATAAATAGCAAGAATTGGCCCTATACCGCCTTGAATATCTGAGATAAAAAAAATCATGAAGCTTAACGCTAAGATACTTTGATAAGAGGGTTTATTTTTCATGATTCACCTGCAAAGAAAATAGATATAAATTAAAATATTCATTAAGGTTGGCAAGCAAGCGTAGATTGGGCTACAGCTGGAGCAGCTTGAGGAGTCGTAGCTCTAACTTCAGGAGTAAATACCGGCGATAGGGTATGCTTTAATAAATCACTCATTGAAGATACCGGTACAGCTCTTCGTTCTTTATCATGAACCTCAGACAAATACTTTTGCCGCTCTTCAAAAACGCGATTCCTTATTCGACGAGCTAGATTGATTTCCATCAAAATCGGTAAAAATAAAAAGTTTGGTTTTGGGCACAAAAATTTTCCTTAAAACTTAAAAAAAATCAATATCTTGCCACAGAACTCAATATAACTGAACGATCTTAATCTAATGAAATAACAGAAAAACCCCATCGAAAGATGAAATTATTGCTAAGGAGAGTAAGCGCAGTCTAGTTACTACAGAACCATTAACTCTTTAGGAACGCAGCGAAATTTTTAAGTTAACCCGGACGATTTTCTTGATCGGCAGAAGTGGAAGCCGCAGCACTTTTTGTGCCCTGGGGCTCAGCCTTAAACATACTCGATGCTCGAAGAGTTGAAACAGTCTTTGCACTATCAGCTGTTGCTGACTCTGCCTCATCTTTGCTTATCTTTGGTGGTGTTAACATTTCATCCTCAAATCGAGCTAATGCTTCAGGAAGTTTATTCTTATCAAACTCAGGGCTTAAAATTTCTTTTAAAAATAAATCTATTTTGGCTCTTATTTTGGAAGCTGCTGCCTTTTTCAGCTCCTCTGATATAGGGGGGCTAGGAAACTCTTTAGTCCACATTTTTTGTGTAATAGTTAACAATTTGACGATGGGTTGTAGTTTACTTTTTAATTCCTGAATCTCTTCATTGCCAACAATAACTGTTGCGCCTCGGCGATCCTCGACCACATAAGATTTATTTCTATCTCGTTCAGAATCTCGCTCCTTAGGTAAACCGCACATATTCATTATTTTTATTATTGTTGGCATTGGCATGAACGCTGAGGCAACAGAAAAAGCGGGGGGAACGGGGAGGCTATCGTAAATACATGAAACCGTAGTTTTACAAAATTGGCTTGGGTTGGTAAATTCCGGTGGAACTGCTTTGAGAATAGCATCTTTTGTTTCACGTTTTGCCATTATTGGATTTATTCTTTCTTCAGTGAATTTTTTTAGAAGTTCTGGAATTTCTTTTATTTTTTTATTTTTTGATGCTTCATCGCCACTGCTTGCGGTGAGAAAAATGGAACACACAGTGCTGTATAAATTAGTCTGTCCTGTAATATATAATTTTTCACAAATATCAAGAAAATCACAAATTATTTTATATTTAAACTGTATATTTTCACGTGACTCAGAACCGATACTAATACGTAAGAAATTTCCGATATTACAACACACGCTATTTGAGAAGCCATAACCATCTCTAAGAGGTATGCCTAAAGCAGGTAATACTATACTGAGCATATCTCTTTTAACAGTAGGCCCATAGGTCAAGCTGCCTCCTGGTTTAGGAGTAAAATCTATATAAAGAAATCCCCAAATGTCCTGAATATTATGGCTGGTCTCTCGAGTAAATGGAGAATAAATCCTACCAATATGAGATATATTGGGAACTAAATTTTTATGAATGTAATAAGAATTTTGATGTGCGCGGTCAAAGTGTAAATGCATACAGGGGTACGCCTTTTCTAATTGATGACACGTCATTGCGGGTGTTGGATCCGTAGGTTGGAAACTTACATGAGATGATGCGAATGTTGTTTTAAGGCCAGGAAAATGATCTTTATTATAAATTGCACTGGCAACGCCACATGATAGCCTGTCTAACCCCATTCCTGCATGTTTATTAAAACTATGCGCCGTTAAAATAGCGAGCTTTCCAGAATTAATTTCTTCTTGAAATTGATGAAGTAACAATGGCATATGAATATGTTTCAATGCGGTCATTGTGGTGTCAAGAACAACGGTGAGTGGCTCTTCTTTATATTCTCGTGGTTTGAAGCCTTCCTTTGTTGTGATTTCAAAAACTGCATCTTTTTGCTCTTGAGTAAGTATTGCGTCGCCACTAAGTGCTGCTTCTGCAAGCTGAGACCGAATGCTTGTATCAATACCTTTTTTCAAAGAGTCTAATGATATTGTTTTGAGTTCGCTCTCTTGCCTTACATAGCAAACCAATTTTCCTTCTTTTATCGCCAGATATAATTTTCTTTTATCCATTGTAAGAACATTCGGTTTTTCATCGGGCATCAGACCTGAGAAATCCAGAGTATATCCTTCCCTCTCTGCTTTGCCTTTCAGTTCTTTTCTGATTTCCATTTGTTTTTGAATGGATGCAATGATGTCTGTTCCGGCATAATGAGTAGGGGCTGTTTGGCTATCTGCTGACACATTCTGGCCAAAACCATCAATAATTACATTAACCTTTTCTTTAAAATCAGTAGCCTGTTTTGTTATCGCCGTAATGATTTCCATTTCATCGCGCGATAATGTTTTTGCAACCCCTTTGGGATCCATGAGACTATCAATTTTTGTCATGTCATCACAGCGAATTTCCTCACATTTTTTGTCAGTTTTATTAATATAAAAAAGTTTATCACCCGTACGTACGTATGCTTCATTAGAGTGAGTAGGTAATGCTTGGAGTGTCTCCACCGTAGGTGGTGTCTCCCTTCTCATGAGGTCACAACCCACTGGTGATACTTTCAGTGTTCCATTTTCTAATGTGAGAACAACACTTTCATAGTCTTTGATATTCAAACCTTCCGGACGAATAACAGGAAATAAGTTTCTAATAAAAATATCGAGCTCAAAATAAACTCTTCGATTTAAATAAATTTTTTCATGTTCTTTCATTTGTTTTATTGATGTCATTATCATCTGCGTTAGAGCCCCCATTCCTGAGGTTGATAAAAAAACATCTTCGAGAGGTACCTGAGCAGTTGGAAATGCAGGTCTTACCGCCCCCTCTTTTACTCGCTCAGCAATACAAAAAATATCTTTTAAATAGTCAGATAAATGATGCTTAATTGATGCTTCATCATAAGTTTTAGTTAAAGAAAGAATTAAATTAACTTCTTCATATGCAGATTCTATCGCTACATGAAAATCATCTCGAAATGGATCAGCAACATCTTTGCCTTTTATTCGGCTCACAGATGTATTCAATGCATAGGCCAATCGCATCCATGTTGTTCTTAATAACTCATTTTCAAGCGGTGATCTGCGGGCATCGTCCTCTAATCTCAGATCGCGTATACCTGTCATAGTAACCACAGTGTGCAATTCTTTTTGAGATAAAAGTTTTGGAATAGTTGACGGATGTAGATACGCATCAAACTGTTTTAATAGTTCGCCTTTTACCTCTAATTCCTGACATTTTTTTTCTAATTTATTTACATAATAAAGTTTGCCACCATATCTAATAAAACCGGCATTAGCTTTAATGGGTAATTCATTTAGATTTTCTCGGTTAGGTTCTAATAATGAAGCGCTTACTTCATATGAAGAATCGAATACGAGCAGGGAGTTAATAATTTTATATTGAAATGCTGCGCTTTCATCACCTTGTGCTGTAAGCTTTTTTTCCATTTTATCTAAAAGAGAATAGACATAATCTTTAACTTCACTCAACGTGCTCCGATCACGTTCATCTATTGCAGATACTTTTGGTGCGCCCGTTGATGGCCTAGCATCCGATAAAACAGAAAAACGCGCATCCTTTCCAGCATAGATTCCTCCCGTAAATAATAACTGATCTAACCTATATGAGATCAGCTCTTGGAGTAGACCAGTAGACTTTATTCTTTGATGGAGTTTGTCATCTAAACGCGCTCCTTCAATGCGGTTGATACGCTCAAATTGAATTGAACTTTTTTCGGGCCAATGAAGATCTTCGGTTAAACTACTATCAATTTCAGCATATGAAAATGATGTATTCAGAGGAGAACAAAGGTATATTTTATCATTTTTTTTAATTAAAAATGGCTCTGTTGCACGACCATTATTGAATGCAAAAACAGCCAATTTATTTTTGAAATTGGCATCATTGATGTCCACATCATTATCTATGGTTAACAAGTTGAACGTATGAAAATTATAATAATCATCCAAAACAATAAAGTTCCTGCCGTCTAAGCCTTCTACTATTTTTACTTTACTTGCTAAGACGTCTTTTTTTCCTGTTTCCCCTTCGAGCGATCTCAGTATTTCAAAAGGTATTTTGGCCATTTCTAGAGCCATAGTTAATACCTTAAGATTATCCGTCACCGGAAGCACTTTTTTTCCATACTTGCTACTTATGTGCAACCTCACCTCTTCAATGACAGAACCTGTTCTGCCTTCTCTTTCATAAACAAATCTTTTTGAGCGTGGGGAGTTGGAAAATCCTGTCAGTGACTTTGAAAGCTGATATTGTTTTAGTACATAGTGATTTCTTTCATTTTCTTCTTTTTGGGCTTTAAGTTTAGCTATGGTTTCTTCCATATTCTGGCTGCGTAATGCAAATAAAGAACTGATGGGGGCGTCTTCGGGTAAAAAACCAATGTCCAGAGACAAATCAGCAGATAACTCACTCGATTTTGCTGTAGATCCAGATGAAGGTACTGGGACTGATTCAGGTATTGGTGAAGGGGTAGACATATAATCATTCCAACATGTTCATATTGTTTTATATATTATAGGCCATAGCTGCCCTTCTATTGCTCATCAAGAACCTATAAACCACTTATTGACTCACCATTGCCCAATAATGCACTGGACTGCTAGTACTTCTCTTAATTTGGTGAAGGCAAAGCCGTAACCCGGGTTGTAGATCTTTGAGAATTGTATCCAAACGATGAAGACAGCCGTGCTATTGGTAATTTAAAACTCACGGCTCTGCTCATTTTCCTCTTTACACTATATTAAATATGAATAGCAACCGGGCTTAGGAAAAACGTTGATTGTTCGGAACTATAAAACAAGCGTAGCCAGGTTACTCGCAACCATGATTTCAACCATCAACTCTACTCACCAAAATTACAATCCACGAATAAATCCCCACTCCAATTTTGGGAGCACGAGTTTATTAATGAACATACTGAGCCCGCCAACCCTTACCTCCAACCCATTTTCAACGGCTAATAAACCCCAACCGCCATTTGCTGTCCGTTTATAGTTGATTTAATTATTTCTTAATACATGACAATAAGCAGGTAATAAATGATTATATTGGTACATTTTAACCATCTTCACTATCTTTTTCGAATGACTTAATTTTTTAAACAGTTCGTCTGCAATTTTAATAAAAATCAGTTGTTGTCTAGGCTTCACATTGTAGGCTAATGCCAGATAGATTCCATTACATGGGCTATAGGCATACAAGGATTCATAACCCAGTGTGCCGCCGGAATGAACCCAGGTCATCCCGTTACTTTTAAAATAGATAAGGCCAATACCAGCGCCTATACCTATTTCAGTGAATGGTTTAGACTCTTCAAAATATTTTGGTGTACCAATGGTTTCGATATTAACCGTTTTGGTATTCACTGTAGAAATAAGAGAGGTCATATTTTCTAATGACTTCTTAGACAAGATGTTATTTGTAAAAAGTTGATTCAGCCACAATAGTAAATCATGCGGGGTTGAAACCAATGCACCAGCAGATTGTGCAAAGGATGGGGTAATGTTTGTAACATCCGAATTAAACTTAAATGTTCCATCTCGATTATATCCATGAGCAAGCCTAGTCTTAATCGATTCTGAGTAAGGTGAAACTGAATAAAAAGTATTAGGTAAATTATAGCGCTTAAAATATTCATCAAATACTACGTGTATGGGTTTGTGAGTGACCTTTTCAATGATGAGCCCCAATAAAACATAGTCTGTATTGGTATAATGGTATTTTTTCCCAGGGATAGATACATCATGATGTTGATAAGCCATATCAGCCAGCTCTTTAAGGGACCAATATTTTTGGGGATTTTTCCTTAGTAACTTGTCGAACGAGCTTCCGCTGGTGTAATTATAAACACCACTGGTATGGCGTAACAAATCACCCAGGGTTATTTTTTTCCACCTAGGGTATTGGGTCAGCCATTTTCCTACCTTGTCATTAATATTTAGTTTATTTACTTCCACCAGCTTATAAATAATGGTTGCAGTAAATGTCTTTGTGATGCTTCCCATCTGAAACAAAGTATCGTTAGTCATTTCTTTATTTTTTAATAAAGTCTCATAACCACTAACATAATCACCTATTTTATTATTCGGAAACTGAATACTTAAAGATATGCCAGGTAAACCGTATTTTTTTCTGTTTTTATCCAGAATTTGTTGTATGTCATTTCTTAAAGAAGTATTACTGGCTGCGTCGAAGGCATAGACACAAGAAATACAACCCAAAAAGAGTATGAATAACCTATATAAACGCATTATTTCTACTTTAATGAAAAATTGCAGCATAAATTAATTTGCCCGCTAACTCTAGAGCACGGCAAACAATAAGCCGCGCTTGCTAATTTCTCCAATACCAAGCTCACTTTCAGTATCGAACTCACTGGCCACCAAGCTCTTGATTTTTTTTATGAGCCATCCCTAATTATTAATCTTTACTAAATGTTCTTATGGTTAAAAAAAGTTAATGAATTAAGTGCAACAGTCAATAATAAAACCAGGGGACGGACCCCTGCAGGAAGTGTACAGATTGTTTAAATTATTTTGACAATTTAATTATGATTTTTAATTTAAAGAGAGTTAACAGGGAGTCGGACCATCTCCAATTGTAGTTCAGTGTCCCAATAAACATGTCGTCGTACAGCAAAGTATGTTGGCCTCAACCCAGCGATAAAAAAAGTTGATGACCGCTAATTCATTTGTTTTCACTTTCATCTTCTGCTGCGAGTTGTAAGAGCATGTCTTTGCTTTTTGCATACCGTTCCAAATGGGTATCAACAAGAGTAACATGGCCTACCTTGCGAGCTATCCGAGGTTTTTTTCCATAGGCGTGATAATGAACCCCTGGAATAGACAAACACGACTCCAGTGGAAGCAGATTGCCAATGCAATTTAATAACAAACAAGAACCGGTTACTTCCGTACTTCCCAAAGGCAAATCAAAAAGTGCACGCAAATGATTTTCAAATTGGCTGGTATAAGCACCCTCAATAGTCCAGTGACCAGAATTGTGAACACGTGGCGCTATCTCGTTAGCAATTAATTGATTCCCTCGGTAAAAAAACTCAATTGTAAGTACTCCTACATAGTCTAGAGCTTCTAAAATTTTGAGTGCATAAGTTTGTGCCTCTTGTTGTAAATCGCTATGATGTACTGGCGCTTCAGAGAAATGTAATATGCCTTTTTTATGATGATTTTTAATCAGTGGGTAGAAGTTTGTTTCACATTTTTTATTTCGAACAGCAATTAATGAAAATTCGTTTTCAAAAGAGATTAACTCTTCAAGGATAAGGGGTTGATTGCCTAACATGTTCCAGCTTTTTGAAATATCGGATTGGCCTCGTAAGACATATTGGCCTTTGCCATCATAGCCAAATTGTCTTGTTTTTAACACGGCGGGCATTCCTATGTCTGAGAGCGACTGTACCAAATCATGTTCTGACTCAACCGGTAAAAATCTTGGGGTTGGAATGTTTAAAGATCTAAAAAAGTTTTTTTCATATAATCTGTCTTGAGTAATTTTCAATGCTTGAGTCGAGGGATAGAAAGGCCGCATTGTGGCAACCAATTCGGCACAAGAAAGCGGTATATTTTCTGTTTCAATCGTAACGCAATCCACTTCTGCCAAAAATTGTTTTAAAGCCAACTCATCATTAAACTCAGCGACTATCAGTTTAGTAAGATCACCAGCACAGGCATCAGGACTGGGATCCAAGCACACAGTGTCAATTCCTAATGGATAAGCCGCTAATGCCAACATTCTTGCAAGTTGTCCACCACCTAAAATACCAAGTTTCATGTTAACTCCTTTGGGGGGGTTGGATTATCGAGCACTTTTTGTGTTTGTTGTTCTCGATAGAGTTTTAGGGCAGTGCGAATGTCAGGATATTTATTTGCAAGCATTGCGGCAGCTAACAGAGCGGCGTTGATGGCACCTGCTTTGCCTATCGATAAAGTGCCTACAGGTATGCCGGCGGGCATTTGTACAATAGATAATAAGGAATCAATGCCATTTAAAGTTTGCGAGGTGACCGGAACCCCTAAAACAGGCAATGATGTTTTGGCTGCTACCATCCCAGGGAGATGGGCTGCTCCTCCTGCACCCGCAATAATTACTTCCAAACCTCGCATCTCGGCCTGTTCTGCATACTGGAAAAGTTTATCTGGCGTTCTATGAGCAGAGACAATTTCCGCCTCATAAGTAATGTTCAAAGTATCCAGTGTTTGAGCGGCGTGAGTCAATGTTTGCCAATCACTTTGAGAGCCCATAATAAGGCCTATTAATATGGTTTTCACAGAGCGACTCCTTTGTTTGTATGTTTGCAACGCTTCATTGAATTTGATTCTCTCAAACGGTTATATAAGTTATTTTCCATCCTTCAGCAGAAAGACTCACTCGAATCACAGCATTCTTGACACCATAGTCAAGTAGAGAACTCATCGAGCATGCCCAGGTATAAAGTTAAGTATGGGTTACAACACTATGTTTCAAATCAGGTCACTATTAAAACCAAATTTAGCATCTTGATAAAAGATCACTTCACCTGTTGAGATATCATGATGTCCCCCAATAATGCCACACTCACCTGTTTCAATAAGTTCTTTCAAAATGGGACTGCGCTCCATAACAGCATAGACTGTTTTTCGTACATTAATCGTTGTAACCTTTTCTACAAATTCCTCGTTACTTGAGGTTCGATTTTCAACTATGGTATTTTCGGCACGAACAGCAGATTGTATTTTACTTAATAAGGCAGTCAAACTGCCCATTTCTACATTATCACATGCACCTTTTATTGCACCACATTTTGAATGACCCAAAACCACTATTATCTTTGCTCCTGCTATTTTACAAGCAAATTCCATACTGCCTAAAATATCTTCATTAATAATGGTTCCGGCAATGCGCACGCTAAATACATCGCCTAAACCCTGGTCAAAAATCAACTCGACTGAGGTGCGTGAATCAATACAACTTAAGATAATTGCAAAAGGGTGTTGTCCATCAGAGGTTTCATTGGCTTGCTGTAACAGGTTACGATTAATTTTTAAGTTGTTTATAAATCGTTTGTTACCTTCTTGCAATAAGTGCAACGCTATTGTAGGCGTAATCGCCGCTTGCATTTCTTTAGTCAAAGTTTTCATTTTATGCTCCTATACAAGCTCTAAGCATCAGGTAGACTCGATAAGATCTACCATTTTAACAGTAATATTTTTCAGTTTGCATCTATATTACAATTACGAACACATTAGCAACCTTTTTCTCATTTTTATTTATCTTCATAATATGCCCCTGCCAATTTAAGAAAACTTCAGACTGAACTCAAATAAACAATTTATAAATCATTAAAAAACGGCAGAACCATGGCCTTGACGAAAAAAGCTCGGGCTGCCGGTTCATCCCGTTTTTCCGACAGCATGAAATCAACTGTAGTACCTTCCTTATCCACTGCCCTTTCAATTTGATATACGATACGCCATGAGACACCACAGTGTCGTTTGTGACGCTTTCGAAAGACTCCAGAAAAATCCGATAAATCGACCTGATCATGAAAATTTTTGCGACACAACCGAATTTATCCATTACTAAAACAGCCTATGCATGGATGTGAAAACAGCTCGTAGGCTGGGTGATTTTCACCCAACCATAGTTGATAAATTGAAAATCCAATGTTGGGTCAAAACGACTTAACCCATTCAGACTACTTCTTATTTAATATGACAGAAATAAAATTATTATTATCTTTCATTTTATTGTTTACCTCGCTAACAGCCTTATTACGATCCTTTTTATTAATCTGACTTGTATTTGCCAAGGTTATGTGAGGAGCAAAGTATTTTGGAAGTAGATCGGTATCCATTTTGTACTTTGTTCCATGCTCTTCATTATATCGATCCAGTGCTTCATTCAACTCCCAGTTAATCATTCTTAGTGTTTCCAGAGAGTCCTTTGCAGGAAATAGTACTACAGCATTACGGTTGCACTTTATATTTAGAGGATTTTTGGGATTGGAAGGTTCAGGGCAGTTAGGAGCGACATGCAGGAGACCTGCTGGATCGAAATAAAAAATGAATTGTTCCTTATTTTTTAACTCCTTTTTCATAAAATTTCTTAGTTCTTTCGCTTTGCCAACCTGTCTTATCCATCCTACAGTAACATGATAATTTCTGGGTTTATTATTTGTTTTTCGTGCAACAATAGTATTTTCTACAAACTTGGTATAAATTTGATTTTTATCCTTTTCTGAAACCCTGTAGATTAAAACCAGATCATTAGCATCTGATGCAAAAACTTGACAGGAAAATAAAACAAGAAAGCAAATACTTATAAGTTTTTTCATACTGAACCTCTATCTCAAAATTATTAGACTCTCCCATTTTAAAAGATTGAGAGCCCAATTTGTAAATAATTTGCTCTGGATGAGTAAAGATAGTGTTAATAAAGCATAATTTGAGGATAGCGATTGTACAAAACAGGAGCAACTCGTAGGTTGGGTCGTTTTGACCTGTAATGCTCTAATTAATAATCCAAACAATTTTACCCTTGAAAATAGAGAATAAATCATCAGATAGGCATAATGAAATCGATATTTATTTTAACATTTTATTTTTTACGATCGCTCACTCCGTTGATTAGATCTAATGGAGCAAAAAAGGCAGTAGCTGAAAATCTAATGTCATTTATATCATGAGATAGTTTTTTTATCAGAGATATGAATTTTTCATCGCCAGAAAATTTTCTAATATCTACATAAAAGGATTCTTTTTTTATGATCAAATCCATATTTATGCTCACTTCTAATGGGAATCTCAATAAACCATAAAAATAATTTTGAAATAATCCTTTAACGATAATCCACTTTTTTCCTCTATTGATTTTATTAGGACTGCTAGCTAACCTTGCTGCTCTTAAGAAGAGCAGGGGTTGTTTAAGATTTTTTTTAACTTCTCTTCCGAGAAACTACCAGGAAACATAGCATAATGATGTGGGTGGATATTATTCTTGAGATTAGAATATGCCGCCCCTTAAAGATTGGGCCCTTATCTATCTTAAACTAAAGCTCGTTGATTCCATATGAAGCTTATGGCTATTATGTGTATAAAAATCGGATCTTTTTATGTCTTCGAAAATGTTTCTTAGAACGCTTTTCTCTTCAAGTGCATTGATTTGGTTATGAGTCAGCATTATCTCACCACCCTTTATCCATTTGAGTAAGCTATTTGCCGCTTCTTTTCGCGTGCTATTGGTTGCAACACAGCTTTTGTCAGCTTCCCATTCAAATGCGAGATAATCATCTAGCGCATAAGTTAAATCTTTATGCGATTTTGGCGTTAAATTCTTGGATAGCACTTCCCAATTTTGAGGAGCATGGTTTTGCACGACTCTGTTCTCTGGTCTACAAAACAGGGTTTGCGATAAAAGCGGTGATTTGGCTGTTTTGGGTAATAAAGGAGGTTGGGTAGTAATGTCCTTTCTTTTAATTTTCAAAGCAAATGGCTCAATGTGGCTGCGCTGCTCTTCTAAAGCACTGTGTAATCTCTTAGCAGCGGACAAAGCACCAATTGGATTGTTATCGAAATCGGCGAAAAACTCTCGATCCTTAGTAGCTGCTGGAGGGTTACGTAATATTGATATTTCAGGGCAGTTACTTTTTATTGCGTGAAGCTCTTTTGCATACACAGCATCAAGATAATTTCGTAATACAAAGCTATCTTTTGTATTCCAATAACCGCCACCGACTGCATAGGAAAAGAGTAGTGATTCTATATTTCCAAAGCGACGCGCAAAAGCTTGTAATTTTTTCTCTATCATGTGCACTTCATTGGTGCATTCTATTTGATTTCTTTCGACTAATGGAAAGCTGACTTGTTTACTTAGAAACATATTACGAATGAATACTGAAAAATTCTCTGGGAATGATGTATGTGCAGGTTTTATGATCCAGCCTTCTTGGATTCCATAACAAGGAAACCATGTTCCTTTGCTTGCTGAGTTTGTACCTGAAGAGCAATAAAAATAGGGGGCTTTCTCTAAAGATACTGCAGAGAGATTTCTTTCGACTTTTTCGTTTCCTTCAATACTTACATATGAAAAAACGTTACCTTTTTCTACTGCTTTAGCTTGCATAATTGTTAACCTCTAACCTTGCTTACTTCAATTTAACCAAACATTAATCTGATAGTATTATATTTGAACCATTATTATTGTCTTGTTAATTCATCTACGTAAATTATGCAATAGTGATACGAGTTATTTGATTTCAAAAGAATTTGTTTCATCTTGATTTTCGCTATAAATAGACCAATAGCGTATTAATCATCTAGTATAAAAATTTCGGGTTTTGTCGCAAATCATAGAGGGTCAAGCCTTGCTTCGTGCTTACTCCCTACTTATCAAACTTGTGTTTATTTGATAATTTCTGCTTTAAGCACAAAGCAAGGCTTGACCCTCTATGCCGTGCCCCCTGCGAGAGCTCATGAACCTCCCCATCATTTAAAGGCGCCATTCCTGGCCATTTTTCTCAATACTGGAGTATTGCTAATGATCGGATTGAATTAATTTTTTTGGGCAGATATTGGGTATCTTTGAGGCATATTATACTTAATCAAGCCACATGGCTATTTCACTATAGGTGTTACCTATATTGCTCAATGTCTATGTATTGGTTATATGATTTTGTTTCACATTAAAGGGAGACTACATACTACGTTAGAAAAATTCGGGCTATCCCAATCAAGAATTAAACAAGCTTTATATCGACTTTGTTGGGGTCTGTCCAAATATCATTTAATCCCCAATAACATTCTTTATTCGGATGCAATTCTCCCCGATTTCTACCAAAATTAGAAAAAACAGTTTGTTCTGCTAATTTCAATCTAGCTTCTTCTTCAGTATTAGCCCAAGTATCCTGGCCATTTTCAAGAAGATTTTCATATCCCCCAATATCCTTAATTATTTTTATTGTTTCCTTATCTATTACTCTTAATCTGTAATGATTCATTTTTAGCTCCAGAAAATTAATTTATTCTCCTCTTGTTTTATATTAGCTTATTTTTAAATAGACCAACGATTAATGAACACTAGAGTCGAAACAAATTGACAAAGTTGAGCATATAAAATCTGCATAATTACTTGTACAGAACGTTTCCCAAATTAGGGAACCGACAATCAATCTATTTTCACACATTCATTTGATAAAGAATCTATGTGGAGACGCGACATAAGTAACCGAGAAATTAGATAATTAAAAATTTATTCAGAATAATTATGTAAAATAGATTTAGCAAAATATTTGTAAATTATAAATGCAAAAAGGCCAACTAAACCACAAAAAATACTTGCCAGTAGTATACCCAAACGTGCTGCGATAATAAGGTTTTGATTAAAGGATAAATTCGCAATAAAAATTGCCATTGTAAACCCAATTCCTGTCAAGATGCTGGCACACCCTAATAATCCCCAGGTAAGGTCTTTAGGCCGTTTCGCCAACCTTAAAAATTCAGCCATAAAACTAAAACAAAAAACACCTATAGGCTTGCCCAGAATAAATCCTAAAAATATAGAAATAGTTACTTCATGAGTTAAATCTAAGGAAAATAATGGTATTCCTGCGTTCGCTAAGGCAAATAATGGTAGGATTAAATAACCTATCCAAGGGTGTAAAAGAATTTCCAAACGCTCAACTGGCGAAATTGCTTCACGCGCCGCGATTCCACCCATGAGCAATGCTCTACGATCTTCCGTATCACCGCTCCAGTGCTCTCCCGGAGGATATGAAACCACATTTTCTAAAATTTTATGTAGTTGCTTATCATTTATCCAGGTCTTTGTAGGGGCCATTAAGCCAAGAATGACTCCTGTAATAGTAGGATGGATACCGGATTGATCTATTGCAAGCCACAGAAGTATTCCAATGAAAAAAAAGAAAGCGATACTGCGAACTCCCAACCATTGCATAACATACACCAACATAACCCCTAGTGCTGATATAATAAGTGCTATCCAATTAATACCCGGACTATATCCAATTGCAACCACTAGGATTGCTCCAATATCATCAATAATAGCCAACGACAACATGAATATACGCAAGCTGTGAGGAATGAAGTTACCAAAAATTGCCAAGCAACCGATAACAAAAGCGGTATCAGTAGCCATCACAGTACCCCAGCCATTCTGCCCTGGTTCTCCGGCTTGGAGTAAGAGGTACAATAGCGCCGGTACAAGCATCCCACCAAAAGCTGCAATAACAGGAAGCGCAGACATTTTAGGATTTCTTAACTCCCCAAACACCAATTCTCTTTTTAATTCTAAAGAGACAAAAAAGAAAAAGAAGGTCATTAACCCTTCATTAATCCAAGCATGTATTGGACGGGAGAATTCCAAATTGCCTGCATAAATGCCCAAGGGAACTTCCCAAATGGATAAAAAAGATTTTGACCAAGGAGAGTTGGCTAATATTAACGAAATAATAGCGAATAACAAAAGTATAAGAGCTGAACTAGTTTCAATATGAATAAATCGTGATAAAGGTTCAGATAGTGTATGTATCGGTTCTTTCGGTAGTCTTGGTTTTGATGTCATTATTTGACTCGTGTTCCAAAGAAGTTAGCTCCTATACCTACCACATAATGTAGCTAACAAAATTAATATAGTACCGCTGACAATACCCTAGTTCAACGTGAAACATCAGAATTGTGATCATAATCCAAAACAATAACCCAATAGGCATTGCGAAATTTAAATATTGTATTTAAGTTAATGGAGTGAATACCGCAAATTAATAATTCTTTAACTCATATATACATGTAGTTCAAGGAGAGCAATCATGATCTTGCCTTGAATTGATGGACACCTAGTTAAGAGAGTAAAATCTTAACCAGAGGTGAATAATGCACAATAATAATCCAGAACAAAAATCAAACAGAAAGAAATACAGTCCTCATTTCAAAGATCAGGCGCTAGAACGAGCAAAAAAGGATGGTATAGCTCAAGTAGCGAAAGATCTTGGCCTAACACCAGCATTATTATATTCGTGGCAAGCGAAGAAAAAGCAAGGTGGAGACAGTCTTGAAAATCAAAAGCTTCAGGAAGCAGAAATGGCCCGCTTAAAGCGCGAATGCGCCCGTCTTGCAGAAGAGAATGCATTTCTAAAAAAGGCGGCTGCGTACTTCGCCAAGGATTCGGAGTGAGGTACGCCATGATCAAGGAATGGTCGGAGCATTTTCCCATTCGGCTAATGTGTCGTCTCTTGGGATTATCCGTAAGTGGGTATTATGCATGGCTCACTCGCGGTCCCTCAAAACGCTCAGCACGAGATCATGATTTGGCTGTCCAAATAAAGCTTATCTTTGATGAAGAACGCTCGCGTGCAGGTGCTCCTCGAATTACCCGACGATTAAACCAAGAGGGAGAGCCTGTTGGCAAGCAGCGTGTTGCTCGGATCATGCGTGAGCAAGGTTGGCGAGCAAAAGCTGCGAAGAAATTCAAGGCAACAACCAATAGCAATCATCAGTTACCTGTTGCTCCAAACCTACTACAGCAAGATTTTAATGCATTAAAACCCAATGAAGAATGGGTTAGTGACATAACCTATTGTTGGACAGAGGAAGGCTGGCTTTACTTGGCTGTAGTTCTTGATTTGTATTCCCGAAAAGTGGTGGGATGGGCGCTGTCAGAACGTATGACCAAACAACTGGTGAGCGATGCATTACAAATGGCAATCTGGAGAAGAAAGCCTCCACGTGGATTGATTATTCATTCTGATCGGGGCAGCCAGTATTGCTCCTATGATTACCAAGAGCTTTTAACAACTCATGGCCTTATTTGCACGTGGTGATTGTTACGACAATGCTGCAATGGAGAGCTGGAATCATAGCTTTAAGGTTGAAGCCATTCATGGAGAGAAATTAATTTCGCGCGCTGAAGCGAAACGTCATATATTCGAGTACATTGAAATCTATTATAATAGGAAACGACTTCATTCTCGATTGGGGTACCAATCACCCGAGTTATATGAGGTCAAACAAGTTGCTTAGCTTGGCGTCCATTTTTTTCAGGCAAGATCAGTTACTATTTTGTTGTCTTTTGTTGTCCTTAATTGTAAGCAAATAAAACCCGCAATAAACCCTTTGATATTCTAATTCAATGTTGGGTTTTACCGCATATCCAGCCCATACTATTAGTTTGGGCTGGATATGCGGTAAAACCCATTATATTGAAAAAGCAATTCAAGAGGTTTTTAGTAAGAAACAAGAAGAATTATTTACACTATGATCTATAAAAATTTTTAAATTGTTAAAGTAACAAGATTTTTTTTAATTAACTTATTTTAAATAGGATAAATTGATGAAACTAAGATTTATTGACGAAAATGGAAGGAAAATCTTATTGGATATTGAGCCTTCAACTAATATTCTGGATATAAGGCTCTAACGATACGGCCACTTAAATGAGTAAGTACGGTTTTATGAGGAAATGCAAAACTCATCACAACCAGAAAATTTCGCAATGATTCAAATTCCTGCTCAATAGCCGTAGCTATATACAAAGGTTCATCAGTATCTTCCAATGTATAAACATTGGTTGCCACCCAATCCGCATGCAAAGAGAGAGAGCCAATACGTCCAATTTATCCAACGGTAGACATGTATTCCTAGTGTTCATTTTTGGAACGTGCTCGATCAAAATGCAAATGGATTAGTACGGCAATATTTCAATAACTAATAACACCCAGTTGTGATTATGAATAAATTTAATGAAAGACCCTAGAAAAACATTAGGCTGTAAAGCGCCTGGCATGTTATTTTTATCGCAAAAAATTAGTTAAAGTGTGATTGCATTAGATGGTTGAATCCACAACTCTATGGCTTACTTAGGTCTGTCTATCAAAGTAATCATCAGATCTAATGGATTTGAATTTTGAATAACGAATGGAAGTGTAAAAAGATGTTAGAAAAAAAAGAGATTAGTACCCCTGAGCAAGAAAATAGTATGATGGCTCCACTCCCCGTTGAACTCTTGGTTCATTTATTTAGTTTTTTCAATAATAATGAAAAAAGAGTAGCTAAAGGTGTTTCTCACTTATGTAAGGATGTAATTGATAAATTTTTTACCCATAAAAATATACCACTTACTTATAATGCACATAAGGATGGCTATGTTTCCTCCTTTATTTTACTACCTGGTCACCGTATTGTTTTTTCTGTTGTCCTAGAGAAAACGACATCCTTATCAAGGGCAGGCCTTATTTTTTTTAATTGCAAAGAAAATCAGATTAAAGAAGTTCTTTTGATTGAAGAGTACGAAAAGAATGGAAAACTTGATCATCTTCATGCTTTACCCAATGGTGATTTGGTTGCCTTGTTATATAACACAAACGATGCCCCTCCTTATATCCTGCTTTTAAATGGGAAAACAGGCGAAGAGAAAAATAGAATTCTATTAGCGAAGAAACATGGCAAAGAATCTCCCTGCCTAAAAGAGCTACAAGTATTATCTTCAAACCAATGTATTGCTGTATGTGATTCGGGAGACTTTTATTTGATAGATGTAGAAAATCCTGTTGCTAAAAAAATATCACTCGCCGATGCTAAAAAGCTGAGTAAAAAGAAATATAGCTTATTCGAAGGCCGACCTTCGCAGGCATTAAATATTTATAGCTTACCCGATGGCAATAAGTTATCAATTAACCACAGGTTACCTCATGATACATTAGGTAGTGGAGGGCATTTATCTATTCTCTACACTGAAAGTACAAAAAACCAATTTTCAAATGAAGAGGATTTTAAAGATGTTCTTTACAAAAAATAAACACATTGTTGCGATTATAAATAGAAACACATAGAGGGTCAAGCCTTGCTTCGTGCTTACTCCCTACTTATCAAACTTGTGTTTATTTGATAATTTCTGCTTTAAGCACAAAGCAAGGCTTGACCCTCTATGCCCCATTGCTTGTGATAGCAATGTTTTAATACTTAAGAATTGTAACGGCCTTTTAACTTTGGACACCTTGTTTTAATTATGCTCGTTTAGGATGGGATTTTCATCAAATAATTAAAAAAAATACACTATAATTTTAGCAAGTAGTGAGGTAACTTTGATGAAAACAATTACAATTGCTATGTGGGATCCCGGTTTTAGCATGGAGGATAAAAAACTGGAAGAAAGGATTGACGTGCTTGAAGAAAAATTTAAAGCGGCCTATGCACAGGCTATGTCATCAGATTCTGGGGACTCAGAGGTGACGTTTATTTTTATGTGTCCTGAATATACTCTGTTAAATAAGGATGACGCGATACTGGGGAAATTCAACTCCAAGACAGCGTTGTTAGACGCTGAGAAGCGTTTACAAAAGCTGGCTAAAGATTATCCTCAGGCTATTATTATTCCCGGTACTACGAATGATGAGTGACAAAACCAGCACTTTAACTTTTCGCATATCTCCAGAGCTCAAGGAAGCATTGAGGATTGCTGCTGAACGAGAACATCGCTCTGTAACAAACATGATTGAGGTATTAATTAGAAACTACTGTGTCCATCAAGGAATACCTCTTCTTTCTTTTGAACATTCAAGAGATAAGAAAGACTAATGAACAGAAACTTAAGGTAACTAATAGCATGGCAATAAAAAAATCAGAATTATACTCATCACTTTGGGCAAGTTGTGATGAGCTTAGAGGTGGGATGGATGCTAGCCAATATAAAGATTATGTATTGGTATTATTGTTTATTAAGTACATAAGCGATAAGTATGCTGGTAAGCCCTATGCTCCAATTATCATTCCCGAAGGGGCAAGCTTTCAGAATATGGTTGAGTTAAAGGGCAAGCCGACTATTGGGGATGATATCAATAAAAAAATCATTGCTCCCCTTGAGAATGCCAATAAATTAACGGGTATGCCTAATTTCAATGACCCTGAAAAATTAGGCAGTGGTAAGGAAATGGTAGAAAAGCTTACAAATCTGATAGCCATTTTTGAAAAGCCAGAGCTTAATTTCAGTAAAAACCGTGCTGATGGAGATGATATTCTTGGTGATGCTTATGAGTATCTCATGCGCCATTTTGCAACTGAAAGTGGAAAAAGTAAGGGACAATTCTATACACCTTCTGAAGTTAGTCGTGTAATGGCTAAAATCATAGGTATTGATAAAGATCAAACTTCTGCTGCAACTACTGTCTATGACCCAACTTGTGGTTCTGGCTCTTTGTTATTGAAAGTAGCTGATCATGCACCCACAAAAGTATCTCTTTATGGTCAGGAAAAAGATGCCACTACGGCAGGTTTGGCGCGCATGAACATGATACTTCATGATAACCCTACTGCAGAAATCAAGCGTGAAAATACTTTGGCTAATCCCTTATTTAAAGATGGCGATGGATTAAAAACCTTTGATTATGTGGTTGCCAATCCACCATTCAGTGATAAGCGTTGGAGCAGTGGGGTCGATACATATAACGATCCTTACAAGCGATTTGATGATGGGGTTCCACCAGCAAAAAATGGAGACTATGCTTATCTTTTACATATTATCCGCTCTTTAAAAAGTCGAGGTAAAGGCGCATGTATTTTACCTCACGGTGTTTTATTTCGTGGTAATGCTGAGGCTGATATAAGAGAGGCTTTGGTTCGTAAAGGTTTAATTAAAGGTATCGTAGGTCTTCCAGCTAACTTGTTCTATGGTACAGGTATTCCTGCATGCATCATTATTATTGATAAAGAGAGCTCGGTTGATCGTAAAAACATTTTTATGATAGATGCGGGCAAAGGATTTATTAAAGACGGAAATAAAAATCGCCTGAGAGAAATGGATATTCATAAAATTGTGGATGCATTTACCAAACAGTTAGAAATTGATGGTTACAGCCGATTGGTAGCAGTTGAAGAAATTGAAAAGAATGACTTTAATCTCAATATCCCCCGCTATATCGACAGTAGTGAGCCTGAAGACTTACAAGATATAGAAGCTCATTTATTAGGTGATATACCAAAAGCGGATATTGATGCTTTAGAAGACTATTGGCAAATCTTCCCTAACTTAAAAAACACTCTATTCAGGAAGGCTACGCGAAGCGATAAATACTATACGATCAATGTTGATAAGGCAGAGATTAAAGACACTATCTATCATCATAGTGAATTTACTCAATATATGGATGAGATGGATAATGTGTTTGATGGCTGGAAGAAAAAAACAACTGAGATTTTGAGTGCTCTAGAAAAAGATTTTCATCCAAAAGAGCTTATCTATCAAATCAGCGAATCATTGTTAAATACCTATATTGGTAAACCTCTTATCAACCAATACAACGTGTATCAACATTTGATGAACTACTGGTATGAAGTCATGCAAGATGATTGCTATCTAATAGCTGCTGATGGCTGGAAAGCGTCTACTTATCGAATTATAGAAAAAAACAATAAAGGGAAGAAAGTTGATAAAGGATGGACTTGTGATTTAGTGCCTAAAAATTTGGTTATTGAGCGCTATTTTCAAAAGCAGCAACAAGTGATTAATGAGCTAAATGCTAAATTAGAAAGAGTACAGGCCCAAAAAACAGAAATGGAAGAAGAGCATAATGTTGATGATGGAGTTTTTTCAGATTTAGACAAAATTAATAAAAGTACTGTTACAGCCAAACTGAAAGAATTGAAATCTGAAACTAATACTTTCGAAGAGCAAAATATCTTAAACCAATATCTGGAACTTTTAGCACAAGAATCAAGTTTAAAAAAATCCATTAAAGAAGCTGATGCAGAGTTGGATGCGTTGTTATCAGATTTTTATCCTAACTTGTCTGAAGCGCAAATTAAGGAATTGGTTATTGCAGATAAATGGTTATCAACTATCGAAAAAGATATCCATTCTGAAATGGATCGTATTAGCCAGTTACTAACACAAAGGATCAGAGAGTTAACCGAGCGTTATGAATTGACATTGCCAAACTTAAATAGGCAAATTAATGAATTAGAGCAAGCCGTGAATCAACATCTTGAAAAGATGGGGTTTGTATGGAATTGAAAGAAGATTACAAAATTACCGAGTTAGGTTTATTGCCTAAGGATTGGGACATTGATTATGTTAAAAATCACTGTTCCATAACTACTGGAGATAAAAATACTCAGAACCGAATAGATAATGGTAATTTCCCTTTTTTTGTTCGTTCCCAAACTATTGAGAGAATAAATAGTTACTCATTTGATGGTGAAGCAGTTCTAACGGCAGGTGATGGGGTTGGTACTGGTAAAATTTATCATTATATTAATGGTAAATTTGATTTTCATCAGCGCGTTTATAAAATGAGTAATTTTTCTAACTCATTAGATGGTTATTATTTTTTCCTTTATTTTAGTAATAATTTTTATAATAGAATTTCACAAATGACTGCTAAGTCTTCAGTCGATTCTGTACGTAGAGACATGATTGCAGATATGCAAATTCCAGTCCCTAAATCAATTAATGAACAAAAAGCCATAGCCAAAGCCTTAAGCGATGCGGATGCATGGATACAATCCCTTACCCAACTAATCGCCAAAAAGCGCCAAATCAAACAAGGTGCTATGCAGACTCTGCTTAATCCTTATGAAAATGGGAAGTTGAAAGATGGATGGAAAATTGAAAATTTAGGCAATTGTACGGAAATTGATCCTGAAAATCTGTCTTCAAATACTGATGCAAATTATGCATTTCATTATATTTCACTAGAAGATGTTAATAATGGTTTATTAAAGTCCTATTCAATGCAAATATTTTCAAGTGCTCCCTCTAGAGCTCGAAGGGTAGTAAAATCCGGTGATGTTTTAATTGGAACTGTACGTCCAAATTTGAAGTCTCATTGTATTATCTATGATCGAAACCAAAATTGGGTTTGTTCAACTGGATTTGCAGTTATTAGATGTGTGAAAAAATATATAAATGAGTATTTTTTGTTCTCATCTTTTTATTGTGAATTTATTGATAAGCAGATCAATACATTAATCTCAGGCTCTAATTACCCTGCAATAAGTAGCTCAGATGTTAAAGAGTTAAATTTTTCCTATCCTTCCATTGATGAGCAAAATAGAATTGCAGAAATTCTAAAAGATATGGATTCAAATATTAATTTTTTTGAATCAAAATTAAAAAAGGCTAAGCAAATCAAACAAGGCATGATGCAAAAACTATTAACCGGAAGGATACGATTGATATGAGTCAAACGGTAAACAAGCCAGAACGTGCAACTCAACAACGAGTCGTAAACTTATTCAGGGACAAACTAGGATATACCTATCTAGGCAATTTGATTGATAAAGCTGACAACAGCAATATCGAAGTGCCTTTACTAACTCGCTATTTAACACAAAAAGGCTATAGCACCGATCATATTAATAAAGCGCTTGATAAATTACAGTCAACTGCAAATAGCCATGCTCACAATTTATATCACAATAATAAAAATGTTTATGAGTTATTGCGTTATGGCGTACCTGTCAAAATTGAGGCTGGTTTACCAACAGATACCGTTCACCTAATCGACTGGTTGCATCCTGAAAACAATGATTTCTATGTTGCTGAAGAAGTCACGGTATTTGGTAATAAAGAAAAGCGCCCTGATGTTGTTTTATATGTTAACGGTATTGCGCTTGCAATACTTGAACTCAAAAATAGCCGAGTTTCGATTGGAGATGGTATTCGTCAATCTTTAGTGAATCAAAAATCTGAATTTATCGGCAATTTCTTCTCAACCGTTCAATTTATCTTTGCAGGTAATGATTCAGAGGGTTTGAAATATGGAACCATTGGGACTAGAGATAAATATTTTCTCGAGTGGAAAGAAGACGAAGCTGACAACAAGGGTTATAAGTTAGATAAGTATTTAAGTAAAATCTGCAATAAAAAGCGTTTTATAGAAATTATTTATGACTTTGTACTGTTTGATGGCGGGGTAAAAAAATTACCTAGAGTGCATCAATATTTTGGAATAAAAGCAGCTCAAGATCATATACGCCGAAAAGAGGGTGGAATCATCTGGCATACTCAAGGTAGTGGTAAGAGTATTGTTATGGTGTTTTTGGCTAAATGGATATTAGAAAATAATCCTCATGCTCGAGTTACTATCATCACTGATCGTGATGAATTAGATAAACAAATTGAAACTGTTTTTACTGATGCTAATGAAAAAATCTATCGCACCAGCAGTGGTCGAGATTTGATGGAGCATTTGGGACAAGCAACCCCTCGTTTGTTATGTTCATTAATTCATAAGTTTGGTAAGCGTGATGTTGATAATTTTGAAAAGTTTATTAAAGAATTAGAGACTCAACCTAGCCATGCTGTTGGTGAGTTATTTGTTTTTGTGGATGAATGTCATCGAACACAAAGCGGTAAACTACATCGCGTCATGAAAGCAATGATGCTTGATGCTGTATTTATCGGTTTTACCGGAACACCCTTATTGAAAAAAGATAAAGCCACTTCACTAGAGGTATTTGGAAAATATATTCATACTTATAAGTTTAATGAAGCGGTTGAAGATGGTGTTGTTCTAGATCTCATCTATGAAGCGCGAGATATCGATCAACATTTGAGTTCTCAACAACGGGTTGATGATTGGTTTAGAGTCAAAACAAAAGGATTAAATGAGTTTCAACAGGCCGCCCTTAAAAAGAAATGGAGCACGATGCAAAATGTATTAAGTAGTCGTCCTCGTATGGAAAAGGTTGTTGCTGATATCGTCTTTGATTTTAGTGTAAAGCGTCGTTTGAATTCTGAGCGAGGCAATGCCATTCTAGTTGCATCCAGTATCTATGAAGCCTGTCGATATTATGAAATGTTTCAAAACCCCAATACTGGATTGAGAGGAAAATGTGCTGTAGTGACCTCTTATAATCCCCAAAGCAAAGACATCACCACTGAAGAAACTGGTGCAAATACAGAAAGTGATAAACAGTACATTTTCAATACTTATGAAAAGTTGCTTGAAAGCGTTAAACCAAGAGCTGGTAAAAGTAAAACTGAAACTTATGAAGATGCTGTAAAGAAGTTATTTAAAGATGAACCTGCCAATATGAAATTATTGATTGTTGTCGATAAACTTTTGACAGGCTTTGATGCCCCAAGTTGTACTTATCTTTATATTGACAAATCGATGCAAGACCATGGTTTATTTCAAGCTATATGCCGAGTCAATCGATTAGATGGTAGTGATAAGGATTATGGTTACGTTGTTGATTACAAAGATTTATTTCCAAAAGTGGAAAATGCAATCTCAGTATATACTTCTGAACTGGAATACGATGGGTTTGAGTCAGAAGACTGTGATATTTTATTAAAAGAGCGATTAAAAGTTGGTAGAGAGAAACTTGATATCTCTTTAGAAACTTTAGAAATGCTTTGTGAAGATGTTAAACCACCCAAAAGTGATCTGGAATATATCCATTATTTTTGTGGGAATACAGAAATTCCTGAAGATTTAAAATCTCGTGAACCGCTCCGATCCGCTTTATATAAGGCAACGGTCTCATTTATTAGAGCTTATGCCAATATTGCTAATCAGTTAGAGGAAGCTGGTTATAGTGAAAATGAAATCCAACATATAAAACAGCGCATCGATTTTTATGTCAAGCTACGTGAGGTGATTCGTAGAGCAAGTAATGAAACATTAGATTTAAAATCTTATGAAGCTGATATGCGTCATCTTTTAGATTGTTATATCCAAGCTGAAGATTCAGTTGTGATCTCGCCTTTTGGCAATACACCATTAATTGATATAATTGTTAAAGCAGGTATTGATGAAGCGGTTGATTCTATTCCTGAAGGACTTAAGGGAAATAAAGAGGCTGTTGCAGAAGTCATCGAGAATAACGTACGTAGTATAATTACAAGGGAACATCTGCTCGATCCTGCCTATTTTGAACGGATGTCAAAACTACTTAATGAGTTAATAAGGCTAAGACGTGAAAAGGCCATTGCTTATAAAAAATATTTAGAAGAAATAGCAGAACTAGCAAGAAAAGTAGCAACAGGTCAGGCAGATAATACTCCTTCAAGCATGGATACACCCGCTAAAAGAGGTTTATACAACAACCTTAATAACGATGAATCACTTGCTCTGCAAATTGATGCTGCTGTTAGAATAAGTAAAAGTGATGGTTGGCGTGGTAATATTGCAAAAGAAAACGAAATAAAAAAAGCCATTTGGAAATTAATACAGGATGAAGATGAAGTTGAAAGAATATTCAATATCGTCACTCAACAGGAAGAGTACTAAATGCCGGATTTTAAGTTAGATGACATGGATGTTGCGGTAGTACAGAAGAATATTAAAAATGTTCATTTAAGTGTATATCCACCTGTTGGACATGTAAGAGTATCTGCCCCTGAACAGATGTCATTAGATGCCATACGAGCCTATGTGATTTCCAAATTAAATTGGATAAGAAAACAACAAAATAAATTTCAATCACAAGAACGTGAAACAACCAGAGAGTACATTGACAGAGAGAGCCATTATTTCAATGGCAAAAGCTATTTATTAAAATTAGTGGAATGTGATGCACCCCCAAAAGTTCAATTGAACCACTCTCAAATTTTATTGCAAATTCGTCCAGGAACTAATGTACATAAAAAAGCCGAGATTATGGATAACTGGTATCGCCACCAATTAAGAGAAAAAATTCACTCTCTCATCACTGCATGGGAGAGAAAAATAGGAGTATCGGTCTCAAAATTTACAATTCAAAAAATGAAAACCAAATGGGGCAGCTGCACTCATTCTTTACGCTCTATCCGAATTAATCTTGAACTTGCAAAAAAGCCCTCAGAGTTTCTTGAATATGTTGTTGTCCATGAATTAGTTCATCTAATCGAGCCATCTCATAATCATCGCTTTGTCGCTTTGATGGATCAATTTATACCTAAATGGCGTTTTTATAGGGATGAGTTAAATAGATTGCCAATCCCACTTGATCGCTAAATTGACCATTTAAATTTAATTAGCTGCTTCAGCCTCAAGCTCACTATAAAACGGAGCAAATGCCCCACGAAACTTTTCTTTTATATTGCTTGTTTTTTGATTAACGCTTTCTTCGTCAATTTTTAAACAGAGTTTCAGAAAAATCTCTGTAAAAGTTATTGCACAAAAAACAAAGGTCTCAACAGATATAGCAGCCATCCTTGTATGCTCAACGGCATTACCAAGATGTTTCTCTGAATTATACCCAACAAGATCATTCAATAATCTGGGATTCCAATGCATAATTTTGGATAAATAATCAAAGACAGTTAACTTTAACTCTTTGCTCTTATGCTGCGTTAAAGGAAGAATTATACACTCTCTATCTATCCCCAATTCCATTGCAGTTTCTCTGCTGGAGTATGTAGGGCAAAAAGCTTTCTGCCATTCATAAAAATCTTTTCCATTCCGACCAACATCAACTCCTTCAAAATTTAAAAAATATTCTATGGCTTTAAGCTGCTCATCCTCCTCCAAACTTAATATCCACAAAATTTGGATAATAATATCTAAAGATGAACGGCACAAAATGGCAAAACTAAAAAAATTTCTTTTGTCTACAATACACTGGGAACTAGGCAAAACATCTAACATGAAATTTTGATAAACATTCAGTACGATTTTAGAGAACTCTTCTGTTAATGTGATTTTTGCTGGTTGTTCATGATATAAATCCAATAACTCATTTGTGGCCTCTATAAAAGCATGGGAAGCAACATCAAGAAATTTTCTTTCATTCGTCATATTATTCTCATTAATTAGTTTTACAATGCATCAGGTTTTTTTAGAGATTTCTTTTTTTCAGATTCCAGCCTACGCTCAACCTTCTTTACATCCTCTGCTGGAGGTAGCGTTTCAGGAGTAATGCCTCGATCTATAAGTGTCTTACGAACTGCTTCATTATTTGTAACATGCTCCTTTGAAATAGCTTGCTCTGTTGTCATACCATGTTCTTTGGCATTAAAAATAGTAATTTCTGTAGCAAAGTCTTTTGCTTTTAGAATAATAGTAGGAGCAAAGTCAGCTAATGGGCGATTATCTGGTACATTCCATTGCTTTTTCATCGCCTGAGTAGATTTGCCGAAAAGAGCATGATCGCCTTTACTGCGAATCATAGCAAAATTTTCATTACCATTCGTTTGCTCATAAATAACTTGTGATAGCTCTTTCTCAGTGTCAGATAATTTTTTTCGTGCAGTTAACCTTTCGGTTTCTAACAAACGTTGCTCAATTAATTCAGCTTTGCGAGTTTGAACAGCAAAATACGTTTGAGCAAACGCAATTTCTTGCTTTTTGGGATCTCCATTTTGTGTAATCAAGTAACACGCATAACGAGTAAGCATAATATCGTCGATTGTTTTTTGTGCACCTTTAGGCATTTGGATCGTTTTACCGACGTCGGCAAAATGATTATTGACTGCGCGATCAGAGTTCTCACAAGCTATTTTCGCTTTGGAAATTACATTTTCAAAATTTGACCATTTTTCATAGCCCAATAGCTTTTGAAGATCGCGCGCAAGCCAGTATTCTATGCCCTCTTCAGTTTGATACGCATGGGATTCAAAATCGTTTATTAGTGCGTGAATAATCTCGGTCTTCATTTAAATTCCTTTCTAAATATAGTTATAAAATTTCTATTATTTCTCTATTGTGCTTAATTAATTTTCCAGTTTTCAGCTCATCCAAATAATCAGCCCAAGCCTGCATCATTTTCTTACGTTCAAGCAAATGAGCCGTTCTGTTATATGCACGTCCATTCGGATCGCGTACAGCATGGGCTAATTGATGTTCAATGATATCTGGCCGAAACTGTAAAACCTCATCTAAGATCGTTCTGGCCATTGCACGAAAACCATGGGTAGTCATTTCTTCTTTATCAATGCCCATACGACGCATAGCTGCCAAAATCGCATTGTCACTCATGGGGCGATTTTTATCTCAAGCACTTGGGAATACATACCTATCACGACCAGTCTGGGGATAAAGTTCTTTTAAGATGCCTAAGGCTTGTTGTGAAAGGGGTACAATATGAGCAGTGTTGGTTTTCGTAACATTATAACGCCATTCCGCAGTATCAAAATCGATATGCTCCCACTCTGCCTTACGAAGTTCTCCTGGGCGTACAAATACTAATGGCGCTAAGCGTAATGCACACTTTACTATTAACGTCCCTTCGTACTCATCTAAAGCTCTTATTAGCTTGGCTACATCTTTGGGTTCGGTAACAGCTGCAAAATGTGTTTCTTTAACTGGTGTTAATGCGCCCCGTAAATCTTGGGAAGGATCACGCATAGCCCGTCCTGTTGCTATAGCATAACGGAAGACTTGCCCACAATTGCTTAATGCACGGTGAGCCGTTTCTATTGCTCCTCGACTTTCTATTCGACGAACCACAGTTAAAAGCGTAGGTGCATTAATATCAGCAATTGGATTATTGCCGATCCATGGAAAAACATCTCGCTCCAACCTTCTAATAATTTTACTTCCGTGACTTTCTGTCCATTGAGATGAGTATTTTAAAAACCATTCTCTTGCTACCACTTCAAAACTATTTGCAGCACTTTCAATTCTAGCTGCCTTCTTGGCTTTGCGATGCTCGCTAGGATCAATATCATTTGCAACCATCTTACGGCATTCATCTCTTCGATCACGAGCTTGTTTTACGCTAACATCCGGATAAATCCCTAAGGAAATTCGTTTGTCTTTACCTTCGAAGCGATATCTAAAACGCCACCACTTACCTCCAGAAGGAGCAACTTCTAGATATAAACCTCGCTCATCAGGCATTTTATAAGGTTTTTCTTCAGCTTTGGCATTACGAACATCGGTATCCTTTAAGGGCCCCTTCTTTTTTCTTTCTTTCATTTTAGGGGCAACTCACTTTCACAACACATCTGTTGCCCGTGATCTTGCCCACAGTTGGCCATGGCTGTCAATAAATTTCTTAGGATGATATTGGATACTATTTAGAGGAAAGTCCTTTATTTACAAGGAACTTTAGGACTTTATTGGATGTTACTGAATCTTTAATTGGTGGAGGCGGCGGGAATCGAACCCGCGTCCGCAAATCCTCTGCCTTCAGCTCTACATGCGTAGCCGTGTCTTTTGATTTAACTGTGCATTCTCCGACGGGCAGGATACTACACAGCGATTCCCTGAATTTCGCGTCTTAATACGGGATGGATTAGGACACTAGCTTATTTCTTATGACCGTTGATTCGATACCAATAAGCGGGCTCGGTCGAACGGGATACTGGGTTTATTGGCCAGTACACAGTGATGGTTTAACTAAAGCGCTTATTAAGCAGCGATAGCTTCCCCATCAGCAAAGTTTTCATCGTTTGCATTTATATTTAGTTTGAGTCTGATTTACGAGAGTTCTCAATCTCGGCATGCACCTCTGGTTTTGCAACCCACGTCGAAGCCAGGTCGCCCCCAATCTGTACACTTTAAGTATAACATAAATTGTACACGGATGAGCAGCCCTTATTGTGAAAATTCATGAGGAAGGTCTGGATGACGGCTTTGCCATCATCCAGATTATACTTATCCTTGAATGCCATTATGGCGTAATAACGCATCCACTGTTGCTGGGCGACCTCTGAACTCTTTATAAGCCTCGGCCGCTTTCTTCGCACTCCCTACTTCCAAAATGTAGTGTAGGAAATCATGTCCGGTTTGGGGATTTAAAACCCCTTCCTCTTCAAAACGAGAAAAAGCATCACTGGATAAAACTTCGGCCCAACTGTAACTGTAGTAACCGGCAGAATAACCACCACCAAATATATGGCTAAAACTATGTGCAAAACGATTATAAGGTACAACAGGGACCACACAGGTTTTAGAGCGTACATCAGCCAAAATATCATCAACCAAAGAGGCTTGATTGGCTACATATTCTTGATGAATACGAAAATCAAATACCGCAAACTCCATCTGGCGTATCATCGCCATAGCAGATTGAAAGTTTTTTGCGGCAATCAGACGTTCAAAAAGTGAATTAGGAAGAGGCTCACCAGTATCTACATGCGCAGTTAAAACGGCTAAACCACTGTTTTCCCAACACCAGTTTTCAAAGAATTGGCTGGGTAATTCCACTGCATCCCATTCCACCCCATTAATACCTGAAGCACCTAAATAATCAACTTGCGTTAGAATGTGATGCAAGCAATGGCCAAATTCGTGGAACAAGGTCACCACCTCTTCGTGAGATAGCGTCGCAGGCTTATTGGCGGATGCCTTAGCAAAATTACATGTCAATGTCGCGATGGGTAACTGTACGCTGCCATCTTCCAATTTTCGACGGCTTTGTAAGGAATCCATCCATGCGCCACTGTGCTTGTTGGAGCGTGCAAATAAATCAGTAAACACATAACCGCGAACCGTGTTGTGCTCGTCAACCACACAATAACATTGTACGTCTTTATGCCAAATATCAACGCCTTTTATTTCTTCTATGGACATGCCATATAATTTCTTAACTAAATCGAATAATCCCTGCATCACCTTAGGTTGAGGAAAATAGGGGCGCAAATCTTCTTGTGATAGCGTAAATAATGCTTGTCTTCTTTTCTCAGACAAATACCCTACATCCCAAGGTTTAACTACTTTGAGCTGGAATTTTTCAGCAGCAAATTGTTCCAGCTGTTTAAACTCTGTTGTTGCTTGGGTGTGTATTCTTCCGATCAAGTCATCCAGAAAGTTTCTAACCTCAGCGGTTGATTCAGCCATTTTTGTGGCTATCGACAGTTCGGCATAGTTATTAAAGCCTAAAAGCTTAGCCTTTTCATCGCGTAATGCCAAAATTTCCTGAATCAAGGGCGTATTGTCATAAGTTCCAGCATTAGGACCTTGATCTGAGGCTCTGGTAATATAAGCCTGGTACATTTCTTCACGTAGTGCGCGATCTTCAGCATACGTCATCACCGCTTGATAACAAGGATATTCCAGAGTAAGGACATGCCCTTCAAGATGTTTTTCAGCAGCAAGTTCTTTCGCTGTATTTAAAGCATGTTCAGGCAGTCCTGCCAAACGTGCCGGATCTTTAATATGCAACGTAAATGCTTGGGTTGCGTCGAGAATATTGTGCTCAAATTGATTGGTCAAATCATCTAGGCGTGTCTGAATGGCTTCGAAGCGTTTTTTATGTTCTTTATTCAAAGCAACACCTGATAATTCAAAATCGCGCAAACTATCGTCAATTAACTTTTGTTGCACCGGATTCAAGCTGTGTTTGTCAATTGATTTGATGGCCTCATACAATTCATGATTATGGCCCATTGTGGACTCATAAGCAGAGAGCAGTGGCAAACAGGCATCATAGCATTTGCGTAATTCAGGCGAATCCATTACCCCATGCAAATGCGACAATGGTGACCAAAAGCGCTCCAGCTCATCGGCCATATCATCTAAGGGGTACATTAAATTGTCCCAGGTATAATGAGGATTTTCTTTGAGTAAACGGTCTACCTGCTCTAAATGCTTTTTTAATATGGCATCAAGATGCGATTGAAATTGCTTCACATCAATACGACTAAATTGGGGTAATCCTACTGGTGCTGACATGCTTTACCTTTGAAAATTGATAAGACCTAAAGCATAGCATTCAATTAATAAAGCCTCTATACCCAAATGATGTAATGTAATTCGTCATCCCTGTGTTATGACAAAAAAGCTAAATACCGTAGGCTGCGCTACACCCAGCCTATGTTTTATTGGACACAACAGAATGAATCATCGAGCGTCATATCCTCTTCTTCCTCAGACAACAACTCTAAACGTGCTGGCGTTGCTTGTTTTTTACTAAAAAAACCCAGTTTTGCTAGTGCAGGAGCACGCTCGATGGTATCTACAGGTCGACTTTCGGCAATTTCTTCTGTTAGAGCAAAATTGATAACACAAATCATGGCCAAACAAATTGCGCCAACTACTGGAATAATTGGATTTGCGGCAAATATGGGCAATGCGCAACATATGGCCAGAAAAATAGCGACGGTCGTTATTAAATGCGACACCAGTCGATATTGCTCAAAAGCAATTTGCTTATCTATTGTGTCAAGCTGCTCATTTATTTGTTTTTCTTCTTTTGCAGAATGCGGCTCATTGAGCATCGCTGCATATTGCGCACGCAGCTCATATAAACGACTTAATTCAATAAAAGTACGCGTAAGCGAGAGGATGATATCGATGGCAAAAGCGGCGAACGAAACATAAAAGGCAAATGGAGCCAATGCACCAACTAAATAAAAACAATTAAGAAATCCTGCACTAAACCAGACAATATCATTACCTAATTCAAACCAACGACGTTTTATTTGTGCATTGAAACGAGCGGTCCAGTCTAAAGAACCCTCTGTATCATCATCCATCCACCAGCCATGCACCGTATGTTTTATCACCACAAACAGGTTTACTAACAATCGAGGCAGGAAAAAAATCCACGCTAAATATGCGATAATAGGATCTAGAGCTTTATCCATGATGCGGACAAAATTAAGGTATCCATCTGATTGTGCAATAAGAGTAATAAAATCCAACGCGCGCTTGGAACGCGTGAATAACAATCGATACAAATTCGTCTCGACAGTCATATTGCGTACTTCTTGCGTCAAAGAAGGTACTTCTTCCACCTCTTTAGGATTCTTAGGAAAATTTTCTATCAATCCTGCGAGCAATTCACGATATAAATTCTGTTGCTGGCGTAAGCGCCTCACCTCTCTGGGTATAATTAAGTAGTGCTCGTAAATATGCTCCAAAAGTTCTGCCAGCATTAAGGCAGCAATAAGCTGTTCTTGCAGTTCTTCGCGATCGATCTGCTGCTGAGACAGAAATTTAGCTCTTAATTGTTGCCCCAAAAGACTGTATTCGAGATTCATTACTAAATGAAGTGGGACTACCTTATTATAGAAATCAGGACCTAACTTCTTGATGCTTTCTGTGAAGGTCCAATTCAAAGGATTCTGCACCATCTGCGAAACAGACAGTTCAGGAAATATGTTGTCTAAATGCCGAATAACTGGGGTCATGATGTCCTAAAATGAATTTTGGATATCAAATAAACAATGTTCTATTGATCATTTGTTTATGCCTATTAATCACTTCAAAAGTAAAAAAATAGGTCTGATTATATATAAATCTACATAAAAAGAAAATTTATGAACATTAATCCTACGGTTTGTTGTTTCCATGGATAGATTAAAAAAACAAATTTGATTTATTTTTTACCAGAAAAATCGATAATCAGGCTTATCGATCTATACTAAAGTGACACGAACTTATCGTTTTGACATGCTCATAAAATATGAAATTAGGGCAAAATTAGATCTTTTTGCAAAATAATGGTCAAAAATGCACTTATTTTCTTGCTGATTTATGTCTTCTGAGCGACAATATTGCACCGAATTAAGCATGAAGAGAACCCATGAATCTTTCCAAAGAATTAGCTAATGCCATTCGCATGCTAAGTATAGACGCCGTAGAACAAGCTCAATCAGGACATCCAGGAATGCCTTTAGGCATGGCAGACATAGCAACCGTTCTGTGGAAGAAGTTTTTAAAGCACAATCCCCAAAATCCTCATTGGTTTAATCGCGATCGCTTTGTACTGTCTAATGGGCATGGCTCCATGTTGCTTTATTCCTTACTTCATTTGAGTGGATATAAGCTCTCTTTGGAAGATCTCAAACAGTTTCGTCAACTCAATTCGAAAACACCTGGACACCCAGAGTTTGGACATACGCCCGGTGTAGAAACGACTACCGGCCCTTTAGGACAAGGCTTAGCAAATGCAGTAGGCATGGCGTTAGCAGAACGCGTACTCGCAACACACTTCAACCATGATGATTTTAATCTTGTGGATCACTATACCTATACTTTTACTGGTGATGGATGCCTCATGGAGGGCATTTCTCATGAAGCGTGTTCGCTAGCAGGTACTTTAGGCTTAGGGAAACTCATTGTTTTCTATGACGACAATGGAATTTCTATTGATGGTAAAGTTGAATCTTGGTTTACGGATGACACCGCACAACGGTTTAGAGCATATCATTGGCAAGTCATCGAAGCAGTAGATGGCCATGATATGGATGCAATCGAGCAAGCCATTCTTAAAGCCCAAGCAAATACCACACAACCCACCTTGATTATCTGCAAAACGATAATAGGACTAGGTTCCTCTGTCGCCGGAAGTGAAAAAGCACATGGCGCGGCATTAGGCAGCAAAGACATTGCCAATGTGCGTGAATTTTTTAAGTGGAACTACGGACCTTTTGAAATCCCTGACACCATCTATCAACAATGGAATCATGTAGAGCAAGGGGAAAGAGAAGAACAACAATGGCTCATGCTGCTGAATCAATACAAGGAAAAATATCCTCAAGAGCATTATGAGTTTTTACGTCGCATCAACGGCGATCTTCCCGATGATTGGCAAAGTAACAGTCATGCATTTTTTGAGCAATGCCGCTCCAATGACAAAGCCATCGCGACACGAAAAGCGTCACAACAATGTATTGAACATTTTGCCCGTTTTCTGCCTGAAATGCTCGGTGGTTCTGCGGACTTAACTGGTTCTAATAATACAGATTGGTCAGGTAGCAAAGCCATCACTGGCGAAGACTTTTCAGGTAATTATCTATATTATGGTGTACGCGAGTTTGGCATGGCTGCAATCATGAATGGCTTAGCCGTCCATGGAGGATTTATTCCTTATGGTGGAACATTCCTGGTTTTTGCAGACTATGCCCGTAATGCGGTACGTTTAAGTGCCTTAATGCAACAACGCGTTATTTATGTCTTTACTCATGATTCGATTGGCTTAGGTGAAGATGGTCCAACACATCAGCCCGTAGAGCATGCATCCATGCTGCGCATGACTCCAGGCATGAGCGTCTGGCGCCCTGCAGATTTAATGGAAACAGCCGTTGCATGGAAACGCTCTTTGGAGCATCATAATGGGCCAACATCCTTGCTGCTTTCAAGGCAAAACCTGCCTGCATTGCCTCATGGAGCAACAGCGGCTGAGTTAATTGACAAAGGAGGTTACATTATTCTGGATTGTGAGGGCACTCCTGATGCCATCTTAATCGCTACAGGCTCGGAAGTTCAGCTGGCACTTACGGCTGCAGAGCAAGTAAAAACACGAGGATTTAAAGTGAGAGTAGTCTCTATGCCTTGTGCAGAACGATTCTTGGAGCAAGACCAAAGTTATAAAAATCACGTTTTGCCCCAAAATATCCACACCCGTGTAGCAATTGAAGCAGCCAGTTCTGCTTATTGGTATCAATTTGTTGGCTTACAAGGTGCAGTCATTGGCCTGGATCGTTTTGGCGTATCGGCTCCAGCTACCCAAGCCTATCAATATCTGGGTATTACTGTAGAGCGAATAGTTGAAACTGTAGAAACATTAGTGCAAAAACATTAAATTTGTAGCCTGGGTGAAAGCAAAGCCGTAACCCAGGTTTCTGGATGTGAAAGAATTTCTTAATCCCGGGTTACGGCTTCGCCCTCACCCAGGTACGATTAGATACTTACTTAACTTGAAAGATAAAAGGATGTTTACAATTCGTTAGAATTGTAAACGACCCTACTAAAATTGGAGAGGTAATATGACAATACGTGTCGCGATTAACGGCTATGGTCGCATTGGCCGTTGTATCTTAAGAGCAATTTTTGAATCAAAAAAACAAAATGAATTTGAAATTGTTGCGATCAACGATTTATCAGCGATTGATACAACAGCACACCTGACCCGTTACGATACAACACATGGCCGTTTCGCATCGGATGTCAGTGTTGAAGGTGACATGCTGATAATCGACGGGCATGCAATTAAAATCATTGCCGAGCGTAATCCACTGAATTTACCCTGGAAAGAATTAAACATTGATTTAGTCTTAGAGTGTACTGGCTTCTTTACAGAACGTGACAAAGCAATGCAACACATTACCGCTGGCGCGAAAAAAGTATTGATTTCTGCCCCAGGAAAAAATGTGGATGCAACCATTGTTTATGGAGTAAACCACCACACACTCAAAGCGTCTGACCTGATTGTTTCCAATGCATCATGCACCACGAATTGCTTGGCTCCAGTTGTAAAACCATTAAATGATGCTCTAGGCATTGAAGCGGGTTTATTGAATACAGTTCATGCCTACACTAACGATCAAATGCTTTTAGATGGAAGTCATGAAGATTTACGTCGTGCTCGTGCAGCAGCACACTCTATTATTCCCACAAAAACAGGTGCCGCAGCAGCAGTAGGATTAGTATTACCTGAGTTAGCAGGAAAACTGGATGGTTTTGCAATGCGTGTTCCAGTGCTTAATGTGTCCGTTATTGACTTAACCTTTACAGCAAAACGTGAAACCACCGCCAAAGAAGTCAACGATATTGTCCGTCAAGCAAAAAGCCGTATCTTACAAATCAATGATGATCCTTTAGTTTCATGTGATTTTAATCATAACCCCGCATCAGCTATTTTTGATACCACACAAACCAAGGTATTTGGTAATCTCGTGAAAATTGTGGCTTGGTATGACAATGAATGGGGCTTTTCTAATCGTATGCTGGACACAGCGCAACAAATGATGAGTTGCTAAAAAACCCAGCTTGGAGATATCTGATGAATCTGATACAAATGCGCGATATAGACCTGTCGGGAAAACGGGTACTTATTCGTGAAGATCTGAATGTTCCAATCAAAGAGGGTTTTATTACCAGCGACCAACGATTACAGGCAGCACTACCTACTATTAAAGCTGCTTTGGATGCCGGTGCGGCAGTTATGGTCTTATCTCATTTAGGACGTCCTGAAGAAGGAAAATTCGAACGACGTTTTTCCATGGAGCCGATCGCAGAATATCTGCGCGAACATTTGGATTACCCTGTACGTTTCGTAAAGGAATATCTCAGTGGGGTAGAGGTTAACCCAGGTGAGTTAGTCGTTTGTGAAAACGTGCGTTTTAATGTGGGTGAAAAAAATAATGATGAGCAACTGGCAAAGAAACTTGCCAGTCTCTGTGATATTTTTGTCATGGATGCTTTTGGAACAGCACATCGAGCTCAAGCGTCTACTTATGGTGTCGCTCAGTATGCCCCGATTGCGGTCGCAGGCCCCTTATTAGTGAGCGAACTTGATGCCTTGGAAAAAGCCCTTGCTGCCCCTCAAAAACCCATTGTGGCGATTGTAGGTGGTGCCAAAGTTTCTACAAAGCTTAGTTTACTACGGCAGTTAGTCACGCTTGTTGATTATTTAATCCCTGGCGGCGGAATCGCAAATACCTTTCTTAAAGCTCAAGGATTTGAAATCGGTGTTTCCCTTTATGAACACGATTTACTGGATGAAGCACGTGAAATTCTCCAACTGGCTAAAGAAAAAGGCTGCCATATCCCCTTACCTACGGATGTTGTCGTTGGCAAATCATTTAGTGAACATTGCCCGGCCTATAATAAATCACTGCACAATGTTGCCTCTGACGACATGATTCTCGATATCGGTCCCATGACGGTTAGTGAATATGTTGACATTGTTAACCTTGCCAAAACCATCATTTGGAATGGCCCAGTTGGTGTTTTTGAATTTGCACAATTTGCTTATGGAACACGGGCTATAGCTATTGCTATAGCCGAAAGTGATGCTTTTTCAATTGCCGGAGGTGGTGACACACTTGCCGCGATCGATCTCTATGATCTGAATCAGCAAATCTCTTATGTTTCCACAGGAGGTGGGGCGTTTCTTGAGTGTTTAGAAGGAAAGACCTTGCCAGCTGTTGCCATTTTGCAGGAGCGAGCACAAGATGTTAAGACAAACTAAAATTGTTGCCACATTAGGTCCATCCAGTAGTAATCCAACGATACTTCGTGCCATGTTAACCGCAGGTGTTGACGTGGTACGTATCAATTTCTCCCATGCTGATGCTTCTGCGTTATCGCTTATTGCATTGGTTCGCGAAATTGCTGAAGAATTAAAGCATCCACTGGCAGTAATGGCCGATTTACAAGGCCCGAAAATCCGTATAGGCCGTTTCAAAAATAAATCAATCACTCTGGTTGAAGGCCAAGCTTTTTCTTTAGATTGTAACGCCGCAGAGATGTTAGGTGATCATGGCGAAGTTTCTGTAGCCTATCCCAATCTAGCTCGGGAACTGGTCGTAGGAGATCATCTATTGCTTAATGATGGTTTAGTGGAATTGGAAGTCAAAGACATCGTTGGCTCTAAAATTCACTGTATTGTCATTGAAGGAGGTGTTCTCAGTGATCTTAAAGGATTAAACAGAAAAGGTGGCGGCCTCGCAGCGAGAACTATGACAGAGAAAGACAAACGTGATTTGCATACAGCTATAGAAGCAGAAGTAGATTACATCAGTTTATCCTTTGTTAAAGATGCCGAAGACATTCGCCATACCCGTGCCCTCATGACCGAGTTTGGCAAAAAAATACCGATTATCGCAAAAATCGAGCGTACTGAGGCCTTGGAATACCTCACTGAAATTATTCAGGAAGCCGATGCCATCATGGTAGCGCGAGGCGATTTGGGCGTTGAAATAGGTGCCGCAGAAGTGCCTGCGATTCAAAAACACATCATTGGCGAAGCACGTCGATTGGATAAAGTAGTCATCACAGCAACCCAAATGATGGAATCAATGATAAACAATCCGCAACCTACGCGTGCAGAAGTTTCTGATGTTGCCAATGCCATCTTGGATGGAACAGATGCGGTGATGTTATCCGCAGAAACCGCCAGTGGCCAATTCCCAGTAAAAGTACTGGCGATGGTCAATAAGATCTGTCTCAGTGCAGAAAAGCATGCAAGCTTTTACTACCACAGTAATGATGAAACCTGTCATTACCAACGCGCAGACCAAGCCATTGCGATGGCCACAATGCATGCAGCCAATCATTTCCCCATCCAAGCAATTATTACCTTGACCGAATCAGGTGATACCGCATTATGGATCTCAAGACAACAAAGCACAGTTCCTATTATTGCTGTGTCTGCGAATAAGAGAACTATTGGCCGCTTGTGTCTTGCCCACAATGTGTTCCCGGTGTTTATGAATTACCACCAATTCACTTCTGAAACCTTGAATCAACAAGTGCTTGCAGAGTTAATAAAGTTAGGTCATCTGGAACAAAAAGGCTTTGTTTTATTAACCCGTGGTCGAGTAATTGGTACAGCAGGTGGTACAAACAGTATGGAAATTATTCGCGTTTAGCGCTTATAATAAGTTTGTGACAATGTAGCCTGGGTGCAGCATAGCGTAACCCAGGTTATGGGACAGGGCTTTAATTTGCGGGTGTAGTTCAATGGTAGAACCTCAGCTTCCCAAGCTGATGGCGTGGGTTCGATTCCCATCACCCGCTCATTCAATTTGCGTGCTCCAAGAATCAAAACAACTCAGACAAACTTTCTATCAATCAGTGATTTTGCGCAAAAGCCGGTAGCTCCCGGATTATGCTGGGCTAATCCGGGTACAAAACAGGCGACAACATTAACTATTCAACGACTTCTTTTTTTTCTTCAAGACTGCGTGACAACCCTAATTTCTCTTTCAAACGCGCGACAACATCTGGATCATATTGCCGGCTCGTTTTATTTTTCACCATCACAGCGGTAGCTCTAACAGGCTGTGCTGGTGCATTTAGGGAATTATAAGTTGACGAACGCACTGGATAAGTAGGAAAGTGATCTTCTGCAGATGGAGAGACTTGGCTTGTTTTTGCTTGGAAACTTGTATTTTGCTGATTTGAACTGGTTGGGTTTGAGGTTTTTTCGGTCATAACCTTACGTGCGTTTCTTGCACTTTTTTCAACACGCTTTTTAATCTTAGTGGTGGCGTGTTCCGCTTCTTCTGCACTGACCTCCCCCACTTCATTACCGTGCAAATCAATACGCATTTCACGTAGCTTCAGACAGGCTAAATAATCAAGACGACGTGTGAATAAAACCACGGCCTCTCGTAATTTACTTTTAGAAATACCTAATTCTGTAGCTTTATCTGCGTGAAGCAAAATATCGTCCATAATCCCTATTTTTAATGGACGAATTCGTAATGAATTATCAAATGCTTCCGGGAAATTTGCAGCGAGCCACAATAATGCGTCTGTTCGTGCTTGTTTAGACTTATTTTTTTGAGCTTTATTTATAACGGCGGTGCGTGGGTGCAGCTCCTGTTTTCTCATTAGAGTACCCTTGTTAGATATTAAAATGTCATATCCGGAAAATGAAATCATTTGCATTAACGAATGAGCGCACAATGTACAATGTTTAATGATTGTTTGCAAGCACTCTTAATCATGTTCAGTTACTGCGCACGAAAAAAGAACCAAAGTAGAAAAATCGATGATGATGACCCTATAATAAAACAAGTCTTTTTGTATTCGTCATCGTTTTTTGACTACGCATTGATGTGATACCATTCATTGATATTGACTGTTTCGATTAGGTTTTATGGGAGCAATATATGATAAGCTTCATGCAAAAAATGTTTATATTCTTTCTTGCTGTATTCTTTCCATGGATCATTTTTCTTATCAATGATAATCCTGGAGGTGCCTTTGTTTCTCTAGCCTTACAAGCTACAGTGATTGGATGGCCTTTTGCAACGATGTGGGCGTTGCGAACACACTACCCTCCCTCAAAAGATAAAAAATCATAACTCATTTCGTGAGGAGAATTATGTTAACACGTGTTATTGTTAATGGGGCTAATGGAAAAATGGGGTCTTTAGCTTGTGAAACCCTTAATCAGCACAAGGAATTTGAATTAGTTGCACAACTGGGCAAAAAAGATAATTTAGCGCAAGCGATTCAAGATACTAAAGCGCAAATTGTTGTTGATCTCACCCGAGCAGACAGTGTGTATCAAAATAGCCTTACGATTATACACCATGGCGCGCACCCAATAATTGGCACCTCAGGACTTCTTCCTGAGCACATTCAGGAATTAACTTCATTATGTGAAGGTCGTCGTCTGGGTGGAATCATTGTACCTAATTTTTCCATAAGTGCCGTCTTGATGATGCTCTTTGCAGCGAAAGCCGCAGAATACTTGCCTGAGGTGGAAATTATTGAAGCACATCATCAACAAAAACTTGATGCCCCCTCAGGGACCGCTTTAAAAACTGCGGAAATGATTGCCGCTGCAAGAAAAAATCCTAAAAATAAATTAAATCTCAAGGAATTAGTCCCTGGCGCTCGTGGTGGAACACATTGTGACATCAACATCCACTCTTTACGTCTGCCAGGTGTTATTGCACGCCAACAAGTCATTTTTGGGAGCGAGGGCGAAACCTTAACCATTACAGATGACTGTATTGACCGACGTTGTTTTATGCCTGGGATTATTCTGTCTTGCCAAAAAGTGTCGGGATTATCTACATTAATTTATGGACTTGAGCACTTACTGTAATTGTGAGAATTTAGGGCCCGGTAAACCCGGGCTCTATGTATGTTTAAACATGAATCATAGCTTCATGCCGATGTGATTCTTTGGATTTATTAAACAAGCCCGTCCATTCCTCCACTGTCTTCTCAACCGTCTCAGCAAAAGTGCTCACTTCTTTTGGTTTTAACAGTGAACGTAAACGTCCATAAACAGAATTTGTTGCAACAGAGCGGGTTTCATCTGCTTCGGGTCGCTCCAATACGATTTGCAATATTTTTTCGAGCCGCACTACATTATCCTTTCCGGAACTGGGGCTGACCATGAGATCGAAAATCTGCTGAATTCCATCAGGCGTTGTTGGCGACGCATCAGAAAAAAACATCGCAGACCACGAATTTGATTCTACAGGAGCAAATAAGCTTTTTTCATTGATAAAAGGATAGAGGGCATCGTAAAGTCGATTGCAATTTGTTTTACCTAATTGCCGAGCAGCCAAACGACATTGTAATGTGTCTTTTGGTAATAGATATTCTTTTGCTTTTTTATGGCCACCAATAAAAATATTCTTTACTTCGTTATCGGTAGCAGCTCGGTCATCGTCTTTAAGTGCATGTTCATTATTGAGGCGCTTTTTAATTTCAGTGGCAATATCCTCTGGTAAATACCACTCAGGGGTTTTGATGCCTTCAGACCCAGGCGCATTATGCCCCGCATGTTCTTGTTGATGACGACTCATATACAGATCTGCAACCAAAGAAACAAAACGAATACGGTCTTTAGCTTGGGACTCATCAAATATGGGCCAGTTGCCATACAGTTCTTTATAAAGAAGCATCGCATCCGTATGGATGAGCTCTATGGCTTTTCTATCCTTACCACTCACACAAGAACCATAAGGATGCCCACCAACGGCCAAAATAATTAACTGTTCCAAAGAACTCAAAAACAATTCTCTACCAGCATAATCAAAAACCGTTGCGGAACCTGCTTTTGACTCCAAAACACTTTTGTATTGATCAAGAAGAGTCTGTAATCCTGGTGTCGAGGAAACGTATTTTTTTGCGACAGCCAATAAATTCAAACTGTCTTTATCATTCGACTGAGTGTAATACAGCCGCTTTGCTAAATTATAAGGATGATTATTCTGCTGGATGGATTGAATCTTTGCCCGCCGCTCTACTGCAGCCCGCGCTAATTTGTACAACTCCAAATCAGGTGGTAATGTTGGTAAATAGTCTGTAATCCAGGTCGGCACATAGTCTACCGCATGAATTGGACTAATCAGCGTTTGTAATATTGCCAGTTGTCCTGGTTGTGCATGCTCCATCACTTTCGCCAGACACGCATCGCTATGCCGTCGTTGCACTGCTTCTGGCCACTCTAATCCATCTCGTGTTGCAATGTGGCTGGAACGATAGCGCTTTTTTGAGAGCTCACGAATTACTTTTCCATCATGACTTATTCCCAATAAGCTATGGGCTGCATAATTTGCAGGCAGAGGTAAAGTGCGATGGCGGCTGGATAAAAAAGGAACCGCATCTTCTACTTTATCAACACCTTTTAGTACATGCTCCAGAAAAAACTGTTGGTGATGCGGCAATACCCAATACCATTGTGGCAAGCTTGAGATATATGCCACCGAATCAGCACACTCATTCTTAAAACTATCGGAGATAAGCAGCTTTTTAAATTGCTTTAGATTTTCGTCCAGGTTAGCGGGATCAGCGGCCAAAATACGCATCATTTCTTGTAAATGAGGACTTAGATCATTAAACCATGAAGGAAGTGGCGAGGAATTATTAGCAATTTGTTGGAGATCTGTCTTTAAACTAAGTGCTTTCCTTTTTATTGATGACCAACTGATTAAAAAATTATTAAAATCGTGAACTACTTCAGTATGACTGCTAATTTTTCGATCTAGATTACAAAAATAGGCTTGTTGATATTCTTTAAGCCCGTATAGCCAGGGTGGGGTTTTAGGATATTTCTTGGCTTTTATCTGTTTTAATTCATCAATAAATTGGCCGTAGTGAGGAGGAAGCGACTCGTCGAGTTGGATAACATAGCTGATATCCTCTCCTACCTTCATAGGCATTAATGTTGCCAGATCAGGACGGCCATTCTTCATTAAGTCATATTGCTCTGCCTCATTGAGCAGCTCGATTGCTTCTTTAATCGAAGTGCCCCAAACCAAAGCAATGGCTTCAATTAATTTGGCAGTATATTTTTCTAACTCTTTATGCAAATCATCTGTTGAGTCTTTTGCATCACAAGCAGCTGTTTTACATTCATCGATATACTCGCGCAACGTTTCTTTGGTTAAAAAGCTGCTCTGAAGAGGTAACGCATCAAGAAGAAAATTGAACCCTTTTTGCAGGCTACTTACCCGACGCACAAAACTACGGCGATAATCAGGTTTTTCATGGTAAGTTTCTAGAGTATAGCCGGGAAAACGAGTCTCTAGCGCTTGAATCAATTCTCGTGATAATTCGGTACCATGGGGTACACGTAAAACAATTCCTTTGCCCATAGATTAATTTCCTTAACTACTTGCCTCGGTTCAAAATACTCCAATAGAGTGATTCAAAAAAAGGTCATTTTAGTCCTAATCTCTTCATCATTATTGTATAAATAATTCCATGAAACAATTACAATAATCACTTAATTTGATAAAAAATAATAAAAAGGAGTTTGCTAATGAGCTACATTGTTCAACATTATATTGGTGGTCAATTAACCAATGAAACGAATACAAAAAGCCATTCTATTTATAATCCAGCTTTAGGAGAGGTGATTGGACAAGTTCATTTTGCGTCCAAATCCCTTTGTGATAAAGCAATTGCTACTGCCAAAGAAGCAGGAATAGGATGGGCGCAAACTCCTGCAATCAAAAGAGCACGAATCCTTTTTAAATTCCGAGAATTATTAGAAAAAAACCAGCTGGATCTCGCACGCATTATTACACGTGAACATGGCAAAACTTTAGATGATGCCAAAGGTTCTGTAGCACGTGCTATAGAAGTAGTGGAATTGCATTGTGGCCTAGTTAATCAACTCAAAGGCGAATTTTCTCCCGATGTAACCAATGGGGTTGACTGTCATACCTTAAGACAACCAATAGGGGTGTGTACAGGAGTTTCTCCTTTTAATTTCCCAGTCATGGTGCCGGTGTGGATGATGATTCCTGCGATTGCTTGTGGCAATACGTTCATTATAAAACCCTCTGAACAAGATCCTTCTGCTCCAGTGCGTTTGTTGGAGTTATTAACTGATGCAGGATTGCCAGCAGGCGTTGCTAATTGTGTGCATGGTGATAAGGAAACCGTAGACTATTTACTGGCACATCCAGATATCGCAGCCTTTACTGCAGTCGCGTCAACACCGGTTGCCCAACATATTTATAGTACAGCAACCTCCCATGGAAAACGCGCCCATACTTTTGGCGGTGCGAAAAACCACTGTATTGTGATGCCGGATGCCGATCTGGATCAAGCTGCCTCTGCGATTGTTGGCGCGGCCTATGGTTCTGCAGGGGAACGCTGCATGGCTATCTCTGTTGCCGTCACTGTAGGTGAACATACCGCGGATGCTTTAATTGAAAAAATGACGCCGCAAATCAAAGCAACCCGCATCAACGCAGGGGATGCGCCTAATACAGATATGGGCCCCTTGGTTAGTGGACCACATCGGGAAAGAGTTCTAGCGGCTGTAGATAAAGGGGTAAGCGAGGGCGCTAAACTAATTATTGATGGCCGCGCATTTAAACATCCTGAACATCCACAAGGTTTCTTTATGGGCCCCTGCCTGTTTGATCAAGTCCATGAAAACATGTCCATCTATCAAAATGAAATTTTTGGCCCCGTTCTCATCATTATGCGTGCCAATAATTTTGAAGAAGCGCTCGCGTTGGTAAATCGAAATCAATATGGTAATGGTACTGCAATCTTCACCCGCGATGGATTTAGTGCGCGTGAGTACAGTCAACGTGTGCAAGCTGGGATGGTAGGAGTTAATATTCCTATACCTGTTCCTGTTGCCAACCATCCTTTTGGTGGCTGGAAACATTCTGCTTTTGGTGACACCAACATGCACGGGCAAGAAAGTATCAACTTCTATACTCGACGTAAAACCGTCACCAGCAAATGGCCTGTCACTGAAATTAAAGACAGTGCGTTTATTATGCCTACACATGATTAACATCAAATAATGTAGCCTGGGTGAAACGAAGCGTAACCCAGGGATGCAGTTCCCTGTGTTTCGGCTGTGCCTTCACCCAGGCTACATTGATATTACATGGATACAATACATGGAGAACTCAATGACAAAAATCGGATTTGTAGGACTTGGACATATGGGCTTACCCATGGCCATCAATCTCGTTAAAGCAGGACATCAAGTGACCGGCTATGACTTACAACAAACGGCCTTGCAGCATTTTTCTCAAGCTGGTGGCCTGCTTGCTGAAAACACACATGAAGTCGCCAAAGACCAGGATGTATTGATTACGATGCTACAAAATGGCGAACAAGTGCTGAATGTATGTCATGGTAATAATGGTTTGTTCCATGTAGCAAAAAAAGGAGCCTTATTTATTGATTGCTCCACCATAGATGTTAACAGTTCGCGCGAACTACATTATCTAGCCAAGCAACATCAGCTACATGTTGTCGATGCACCGGTATCAGGTGGAGTCGCCGGAGCAGGAGCAGCCACCTTAACCTTCATGGTTGGTGGTGAAGAAAAGGCATTCCATACCGCCCAGCCTATTTTGGCAACTATGGGACAAAAAATCATTCACACCGGTGGCGCAGGCAGCGGGCAAGCGGCAAAAATATGTAATAACATGATCCTGGGGATCTCCATGATTGCGATTTCAGAGGCATTTACTCTCGCAGAGCAACTGCAATTATCACCCCAAAAACTGTTTGAAGTAGTCACTAATGCATCAGGACAATGCTGGGCAATGAGCAAATATGCACCAGTTCCTGGCGTTTTAGAAAACGTACCGGCAAATAATGAGTACAAACCCGGATTTGCAGCAGCCATGATGCTCAAGGACTTACTACTCAGCCAAGATTCTGCGCACTCAGTTAATGTGCACACTCCTTTAGGTTCGCAAGCAACCATGATCTATCAGCATTTTATCGACCAAGGCCTTGGTGATTGTGATTTTTCTGCAATTATTAAACTGATTGCTGAAGGTGAGGGGGTATAACATGCATACTCATTTGCACCATCCAAAATTAACGCCTACAGAAGATTCAATCAGCGAGTTTTGGTCTGAGGTAGCCCAACAAACTGTAGATTGGCTAAAGCCATGGGATACAGTACTTACCGGCGGCTTAAAACATGGTGATGTCACCTGGTTCAAAGGGGGGAAATTAAATGTCAGTATGAATTGCTTAGACCGACATTTACCCCACAAAGCAAATCAGCCCGCGATTATTTGGGAAGGTGACGATCCAACTCATAATAGAACACTGACTTTTGCTGAGTTGCATACTGAGGTGTGTCGCATGAGTAATGTGCTCAAACACCTAAAAGTAAAAAAAGGCGACAAGGTAGCGATCTATTTGCCCATGATCCCTGAAGCAGCAATTGCCATGCTTGCGTGTACTCGAATTGGCGCAATACATACCACCATATTTGCCGGTTTTTCAGCCCACGCCTTAAAACAACGCATACTTGCTTCTGAATGCACCAGCCTAATCACTGCTGACCATTTTTATCGCGGCGGTAAATTAGTTGATCTAAAGAAACAGGTTGATGAAGCATGCCATGATCTACCCTTGCCAAGGCTAGTGATTAAAACAAATGATGCCGCCGTTCCTTTTGATAAAAATAAAGATCATTGGTGGCATGAGCTCAAAGAAAAAGTAAATGCCCACTGTGATCCAGAACCAATGGACGCAGAGGATCCACTATTCATACTCTATACCTCTGGAAGTACTGGCCAACCTAAAGGAGTAGTCCATACAACCGGCGGCTATTTAGTACAAGCTGCATACACACATCAATTAATCTTTAATTGCCAAAAAGAAGAAGTATTTTGGTGTACTGCAGATATAGGCTGGATTACAGGACATAGTTATGTAGTATATGGGCCGCTTTGTAATGGAATTACAACGCTCATGTATGAAGGGATCCCTACTTGGCCTGATTATTCTAGAAACTGGAATATTGTGGATAAGCATCAAGTCAATGTGTTTTATACAGCACCCACGGCCATACGTGCCTTAATGCGCGCCGGTGATGAATGGTTAAACTCTAGTTCTCGACACTCCTTGCGCTTACTTGGTTCCGTTGGTGAACCCATTAATCCCGAGGCATGGGAGTGGTATTATCAAAAAGTGGGTCAAAACAGATGCCCTATAGTGGATACTTGGTGGCAAACTGAAACTGGGGCGGTGATGATTAGCCCTAGAGCAGATGATCCCATCCGCAAGCCAGGCTCAGCGCGCCAACCCATTCCAGGTATCATTCCGGTATTACTCAATGAACATGGTCACGAAATCATGGATACCGGCGAAGGATTTTTAGCCATAAAATACCCCTGGCCTTCTATGGCAAGAACGATTGCCGGCGATCACCAACGTTACTGCATGACCTATTTGCATCATGGTTATTATATTACTGGAGATGGGGCAAAACGCGATGCGGATGGTGATTATTGGATTACAGGACGTGTGGATGATGTGATTAATGTTTCAGGGCATCGCTTAGGTACGGCAGAAATCGAAAGTGCCCTGGTGAGCCACCCCGCTGTTGCGGAAGCAGCTGTAGTTGGTATTCCTCATGATCTTAAAGGCCAAGGTATTTATGCCTATGTCATTTTAAAACAGGGTTACACCGCGAGTGACCAATTAAAAACGGAGTTAATCCAACAGGTCAATAAGGAAATAAGTCCTATAGCGAAACCAGATGTCATTCATATTGTTAATGATTTACCCAAAACCCGCTCCGGTAAAATTATGCGGCGTATCCTGCGCAAAATTGCGGGAAAGGAAATAGAACATATTGGTGAGTTGGGAGATATTTCTACTTTGGCAAATCCACAAGTCGTGGAAAAATTATGGAAGGAGTCGAACCAATCCTAATCATTTCATTTTTTTATTAAATGTAGCCTGGGGGAAGGCGCGGCCGTAACCCGGGAATAGAAACATAACTTTCCTGATTCGCTACATGGCACCCAGGCTAAAATTGCCACGCCCAAATGTGTGAATTTTTGACCAATTTGTCAAGTAAATGCAAAAAATGTGTTGCTTTATATGCAAAAAACGATTAAAATTAGGCACGTTTTAGCCATAGGTCAGATCCCCTAAAATGCAAGAAGTCCCGGATTGTTTTGATTTTTCTCAGCTGTCCTTGGAGGAAATAGCCAAATTACTCCAACGATTTAGCGTGCGCCTAACCCCCGATGAAGCCCTCACCATTCAGAATTCATTATTAAAAAGACCACCAACTTATGCTGAATGTGTCTTATGGTCAATTCAGGGCTCAGAACACTGTTCCTATAAAAGTAGTCGCAAACACCTTAACCAATTTAATACTAAAGCGCCGCACGTCATTCTAGGCCCTAAAGAGGATGCTGGAATTGTGGCGGTAGCTACGGATAAAGAGAACAGACGTTATGGGATTGTGATAAGCCATGAATCACACAATCATCCCTCACAACTCGTACCCTTCGAAGGTGCGGCAACCGGAGTGGGTGGCAATGTGCGAGACGTATGCTGTATGGGCGCGGAAGTCATTGCCGTTGCTGACAGTTTGCGCTTTGGGGATATTAATCGCCCAAAAACAAAGTGGATACATCAGGGCGTAGTGCAGGGAATTGCTGGCTATGCGAATCCGCTTGGCATTCCCAATCTAGCCGGGGATACGTATTATGACGAAGCGTATAATGAAAATTGTCTGGTCACTGTAGTCACCTTAGGTGTAGTCAGAGAAGATCATATTATCCATTCCTATGCCCCCGCTAACGCAGAGGGTTATCAATTTATATTAGTCGGCAAACCCACCGATAACAGTGGCTTTGGCGGTGCCGCTTTTGCCTCGGCAACTTTGAGTGAAGAGCAACAAGAGCAAAATAAAGGGGCAGTACAAGAGCCTAATGCCTTTTTGCAAAGACACATTCTTAAAGCCAATTATGCGATGTTTGAATTCCTCCGCGAAAAGAACCTCATTGAGCGCGTTGGCTTCAAAGATTTAGGCGCCGGCGGCATTGCATGTGCCAGTGTTGAATTGGCAGAAGCCAGTGGCTATGGAGCAGAAATCAATATTGATCTTGTGCCCACCAGCATGCACGATTTATTACCCGCGGTGGTTTTATGCTCTGAAACTCAGGAACGCTTTATGTGGGTTGTCCCTGAAGAATTAGTTGACACCTTCTTAAAGCATTACAATGAGCGTTTTGCGCTTCCAGAAATCTGTGATGGAGCACAAGCAACTGTTGTAGGCCAAATAAGAAACGATGGCTTATATGTCGTCAAATCCCAAGGGAAAGAAATTGTCTCTGCTCGCGCAGAAGACATTACCAAAGGGATTCTTTATGATCGCCCCTACAGTAGCAAACAACACACGCACACAGAACCAAAGCCTATCATTGTGCATGATTTCAATGAGCAATTACTCAGTTTACTTGCTCACGAAAACATTGCCTCGCGTGCGCCTATTTATGAAAGTTATGACAAGCAGGTTCAAGGTCGCTCCGTTGTGGAACCAGGATGGGCTGATGCTGGCGTGATTGCCCCATTTAATGAAGATAAATACCCAGAAGAAATTCAACGTACGGGTGTTGCTTTATCGGTCGATCATAATCCACGCTACAATAAAATTGACGCCTATTGGGGGGCTGTGAATGCAGTCACCGAATCCGTGCGTAATATCATTGCCGTGGGTGCCTGGCCTCTGGCGTTGACTGATTGTTTGTGTTTTGGTAATCCTGAAAATCCAGAGCAGATGGGCGAATTTGTGGATTCAGTTCGCGGCATAGTTGATGCATGTCATGCCGTAAAAATGTTTACCGATCGCAGTGTGAGTCTCCCGATTATTTCAGGAAATGTGTCGCTTTATAACGAATCGGCTCAAGGCGCCATTCCACCAAGCCCTATCATCAGCTGCCTTGGCGCCATGAACGATTTATCCAAAACCATCACTTATGATTTCAAGCAAGCTAATTCAGTGCTCTTGATGGTTGGTGCGCGTAAAGATGAATGTGGTGGCAGTGTGTATTACCAGTTGCACAACGAACTGGGCAGTCAACTTCCTAAACCGGACCTTGCTGCATTTGCTGATGAAATCAGCGCCGTACATGCCGCCATACAAACAGGTCTGGTGCTGGCCGCACATGATATTTCCGAAGGAGGTATCGCAGTTGCTTTGGCAGAAATGAGTTTTAAAAATGAACTTGGGGTAAATGTTTTTATTCCCGGTACCTTGGCGAATGATAAAAAACTGTTTACAGAAAGCGGCGGCTTTATCCTTGAAGTGTCCCCGGAACATGTAAGCATGCTAGAACAAATATTCCACAAGTATTCTGTATCGTTTCAAACTATAGGTGAAACAACAGCAACCCCAACCTTGATAATGAATTCAGTTATCAATCTGTCCGTCAGTGCAGCAAAAACTGCCTGGAAAAATGGTTTAGTTGAGAGGCTCATATAATGTCAATTATTGATTATAAAGCTGCAGGTGTAGACATTGAAGCAGGCAATGAAGCAGTTCGTAGCATTAAAAAATCGGTAGAAAGCACCTTTTCACCGCACGTACTTACGGGGATTGGCAGCTTTGGCGCCATGTATGATCTCAAAAGCCTGCTGCAGAATTATGAGCATCCGGTTCTTGTGCAAAGCATTGATGGTGTGGGGACGAAAATGATGGTCGCCAAAATGATGCAAAAATTCGACACCATCGGGATTGATTTAGTCAGCGCCACAACAAATGACATTATCGTTTTAGGTGCAAAACCACTGACGCTTCTTGATTACATTGCAAATGATAAATTAAAACCAGAAACCGTTGAACAGATCATTAAAGGCATGGTCAAAGCCTGTAAAGAAAACCACATCTCTTTAGTTGGTGGGGAAACCGCAGAAATGCCGGGCACTTATTTACCTGGTGAACTTGATTTAGTCGGAGTCGTTACCGGAATAGTTGAAAAAAATAAAGCCATTGAGGGAAAAGCAATCTGTGAAGGTGATCTTGTGCTTACCTTTCCTTCAAGTGGCTTGCATACCAATGGTTATTCATTAGCAAGAAAACTCCTCTTTGATGTAGCAGGCTACACCGTCGAATCACAATTTCAAGATTTTTCCCATAGCATAGGTGAAGAACTCTTAACTCCTCATATTAATTACACCAGACCTATATTGAGTATTTTGGAAAAAAACATACCCATTAAAGGCATGGCACACATCACTGGTGGTGGCCTACTGGAGAACATTCCCCGTATTTTACCAAAACATTGTGGTGTAGAAATTCATAAAAAACAAATCCCCGAACTTCCTATATTTAGCTTATTACGTAAATTAGGACATCTGGATGATGAGCACATGTATCGCACATTTAATATGGGTGCAGGTTTGGTTCTCTTTATAGCGCCAGAAACATTATCTGCTGTACGCGAAGTACTCCGCGATTTTCCATCGTTCCCTCTTTATGAAATTGGACATGTCGTACGAGGCGAGCAAAAGGTGACACTGTTATGATACGCATTGGTTTAATTCAATTTCCAGGTTCTAATTGTGAGCGAGAAACAGCGCTTGCAGTGAAACGAGTCGGCATGGAGCCCGTTGAGTTTTTATGGAATGAATCTTTAGAGAAACTGCGTCACTTAGATGGTTATATCCTTATTGGCGGCTTTTCCTATGAAGATCGTTCTCGCGCAGGAATTATTGCCGCACTTGATCCCGTAATTCAAGAAATCAAAGCGCAAAACGAGCAAGGCAAACCAATATTAGGGATTTGCAATGGCGCCCAAATACTCGTCGAATCAGGTTTAGTCCCCGGTTTTGAGCAAGATGATATCAGTATGGCACTTACTGAAAATAAGCGTATTGCCAATGGCAAAATAGTAGGAACCGGTTTTTATAATGCCTGGGCATACATGCGATTATCAGAAAATCACCAGCATAATGCCTTTACCCGTCATCTTAAAACTACAGATGTAATTCATCTTCCTATAGCCCATGCGCAAGGGCGCTTTTTAATGCCTGATTCTTTGTTACAAAGGATAGAACAGCATGGTTTAAATTTATTCCAATATTGTGATGCCCAAGGCAATATCATTGATAATTTCCCCATTAATCCCAATGGTTCCGCTGGCAATATTGCAGCAGTAACCAATCAAGCTGGGAATGTGATGGCCATGATGCCGCATCCTGAGCGCACAATAAATGGTGATCCTATTTTTGCTTCAATGCGCGATTATATAGAAGAACACTCTAATTCGCAGGTTACGGCAGTGCCCAAGCTACAAAGTATGGCTCACCAAGCACAAAACTTCAGTAAAATCCCAGCCAGCCACCTCTGTCTTGTTAAGCTGATTATCACGGATAACCAAGCCTTAACAGTACAAAAAACCTTAAGACGCTTAGGTTTTCCAGTAACTGTGCATCGTTTTGAACACTGGGAAATTGATTGTGACTCTGCAGAAGAGTTTGCTCAGCTCAAAAAAACGGGACTTTTATATTCCGATCGTAAAGAACGGGAAGTGTCCTTAAACGAACTGCATTCTAAAAATGCTTCAGCGTATCTCGTTCGCGCAAAAGAAGACTTAAAGGGACAGCAAACGCTACAAACCCTGAATGCCCACTATGAATTACCCAAAATAAATAAAATAAATCACGGTGTTTTATGGCAGTTTACTAGCGAGGAAACGAACGTTGCTACGTTAATAGACGACATTTTGTTAACTCATATTATTGGAAACCCCTATGCTCACGAATGCTACCGCTACGACCACTCGCTATGACAAGGAAATTCGCGAAGCTCTAGCTTTTTGTTTGGATAAAACAAATTTGCCTGTAGGCAAGAAATATCAAGGGAAAGTTAGAGATTCTTATGACCTGGGTGATGCCATCATGCTCGTTACTACGGATAGGCTAACCGCTTTTGATAGACACCTTGCCCTAATTCCTTATAAAGGTGCGGTACTTAATTTAACCAGTGCTTGGTGGTTTGAACAAACCAAAAACCTTGTTCCCAATCACATTATTGCCATTCCCGATCCGAATGTTGTTATTGCCAAAAAATGTACCGTTTTTCCAATTGAATTTGTCGTAAGAGGCTATATTAGTGGCACAACAGGCACTTCTTTGTGGACTCAATATCAAAATGGAGTGCGTACCTATTGTGGGATTACCTTTCCTGAAGGATTAACAAAAAATCAACAGCTTGAACAAGCTGTTTTGACGCCAACGACTAAAGAACAAATTCATGACCGCCCTATTGCACCGGCTGAAATCATTTCTGAGGGATGGATGACGGAAGCAGATTGGCTAGAAGCCAGTGCGTTGGCGCTGAAACTTTTTCAACGTGGTTCTGAAATCGCGAAAAATCACGGTTTGATTTTAGTGGATACCAAATATGAGTTTGGCCGTGATGCCAATGGAAAAATTATCGTCGTTGATGAAATCCATACTCCTGACTCTAGTCGTTATTGGCTTGCCGACAGTTATCAAGCACGTATTGCTGCAGGATTAGAGCCAGAAAATATTGATAAGGAGTTCTTGCGACTCTGGTTTGCAAAAAACTCAGATCCTTATCATGATGAGCAGCTTCCGCAAGCGCCGCAAGAATTAATTGTAGAGCTCTCATCACGCTATATTCAGTTGTATGAACGAATCACAGGTCAAAAGTTCAGTTTTGCAGAACATAAAGAACCTGCTGAGCAACGGATCATGCGTCATATTGCAAATTACTTGGGGTAACATAACCAATGTGTGGGATAGTAGGTATTTATAGTCATGAACCAGTAGCCTCTGAATTGTATGAGAGTCTCATCCATTTACAACACCGAGGGCAGGATGCGGCAGGCATCCTGACCTGTGATCAGCGGTTCTACACAAAACATGGCTTGGGTTTGGTGCGCGAAATTTTTACTCCTGATAATGTCTCGCCCCTACAAGGAAATATAGGTATTGGTCATGTTCGTTATCCGACCGCAGGTGGCTATACGGAAACCGATGTCCAACCTTTATGGATTGGTAGCCCACGAGGTATTGCTCTTGCGCATAATGGTAATCTGTCAAACTATCAGGAACTGGCCGATGAGATTCGTTTAAAACAACATCGACATCTTAATTCTTCACTGGATTCTGAAGCGCTATTACTGATGCTTGCAGATAATCTGGCCAGCAATGTCGCCAGTAATGAAGAAAACAATGAACACTTTTTCGAACTGCTGACGCAGGCGGTCTCACATATTTTTGAACGGATAGAAGGTGCTTATTCTATTGTTTCCGTAGTTATTGGGAAAGGGCTTGTTGCCTTTCGTGACCCACACGGTATTCGTCCACTGGTTTGGGGAACACGTGAAAATCCCGATGGAACAGTAGATACAATTTTTGCATCGGAAACCACGCCTTTTTATGCCCTAGGCTTCGAACCCAAAGGAGATATTCTTCCTGGTGAAGTCGCTTTCGTGGATTTAAACGGTACGCTGCACCGCCGCGTTTTGAAAACCGAAGAATTTAGGCCTTGCGTTTTTGAATACGTTTATTTTGCCCGTCCGGATGCAACACTCAATAACGTCAGCGTGTACCGTTCCCGTTTACGTATGGGACAAAATCTGGCAATTCAATGGAAGAAAAAGCATCCAGACCTCATCCCAGATGTTGTAATCCCTGCGCCGTTCACTGCAAATACAGCCGCGTTGTCTTTCGCCAGTGAATTAGGTATTCGCTATTCTGAGGGCCTGTATAAAAATCCTTTTATAGGTCGTACGTTTATTATGCCCAATCAAAAGGCAAGAAGTCGCAATATTCGTTACAAACTCACCCCCCAACAAACCGAAATTAAAAATAAAGTGGTGATGATTATCGATGACAGTATTGTTCGTGGAACCACCTCGCGTGAAATTGTCAAAATGGTACGCGAGTCTGGCGCGAAGAAAATTTATTTTGCGTCCACATCCCCAGCACTTAAAAACCCCTGCTTTAGCGGCATCGATATTCCATCGCGCAAAGAGTTGATCGCGGCGAATCAAAGCGAAGAGGAAATTGCCAAGTATCTTGGTGTAGATGCATTACTCTATCAATCACATGAAGATCTCGTCGAAGCAGTAACCCGTCGCGGAGATCATCACATCAAGAAACCCTGCATGGCGTGTATGGATGGCGATTACTTTTGTAAAAAACTAACTGCAGAAAAAATGAAGCAACTTGAACTCCAGCGTGAAACAAGTAGAGATACTCCCCCCCAAAAAGAGGACAGCATTGAATGAACATTCTTGTTATCGGTTCTGGTGCGCGTGAACATGCACTCATCAAAGCACTACACCGCTCCCCCCAACCAACATCATTATTTTGTTACGGTACGGCGATTAATCCAGGCATCCAGCAACTTACTACTCAATATTGCGCCGGGGATATCACAGAGTGTACAGCGGTAGTGTCTATGGCCAAACTCTGGGACATTGACTTCGCGATTATTGGCCCAGAAGCACCTCTTGAACAAGGAATGGCTGACGCGTTATGGCAAGCAGGTATTCCTGTTATTGGACCGAAAAAGAAATTAGCTCAAATAGAAACCTCTAAAGAGTTTGCCCGCGATTTAATGAAAAAACATCACATTGCAGGCCTGCCACGTTACCAAAAATTTGCGACACTACAGCACGTTGAGGCATTTCTTAATGAGCTTGGTGAAGGTAATTACGTCATAAAAGCCAATGGCTTAATGGGTGGCAAAGGGGTTAAAGTGGCGGGAGAACACTTGCACTCCATTGCGGAAGCCTTAAGTTTTTGTCAAGACATTCTTGATAAAAAACAGACGATACTCATCGAAGAAAAACTAATCGGCCAAGAGTTTTCTTTCATGTGTTTTGCTGATGGCAAAAAGCTCGTGCCTATGCCTTTGGTACAAGACCATAAACGCGCTTACAATGGCGATCGAGGCCCCAATACCGGGGGGATGGGTAGTTATTCAGACACCGATCATCGTTTACCCTTTTTAACAACACAAGACGTACACGAGGCGCTCGCGATTAACAATGCCGTCTTCCAAGCGCTGTCTTCTGAATTTGATGAGCCCTATATTGGCATTTTGTATGGCAGCTTTATCGCCACCAAAAACGGAATTTATGTCATCGAATTTAACGCTCGTTTTGGCGATCCTGAATCATTAAACGTATTATCTATTTTAGAGTCTGATTTTGTTGCACTATGCCAGGCAATGATTCAAGGCGATCTTAGCGCAGATAAAGTTATATTTTCGAAACAAGCTACGGTATGTAAGTACACAGTTCCCGAAGGCTATCCAGACGCCCCAAAGAAAAATTTTGTTGTTGATTTCTCAAAAGTTGTTTGCCAAGACCATTTATATCTTTCTTCGGTAAATCAGGTCGATCAGCACATCGTTGCTGAAGGTTCTCGCACGGCAGCCTATGTCGGCATTGCTGACTCCATTGTTGCAGCGGAAATAAAAGCTGAAGATGAAATTTCATTAATTGAAGGTCCTTTATTTCATCGTGAAGACATAGGGACAAAACAATTAATTCAGCAACGCATTGATCAGATGCAAAGGATACGCGCCTCATGATTCGCATCGCTATACTTGGCTCAACCCGAGGGACTAATTTGAACGCTGTTGTTGCTGCAATAAAACAACAGCGTTTACCTGCATCAATAGAATTGGTTTTAAGCAATAAAGCAGATGCGCCCATTCTGGAGAAAGCAAGCCAGTTCGGGCTTAAATCACTGTTTATTAATCCGCAAGGATTAAGTCGCAGCGATTTTGATCATTCATTATCCGAGATACTCAGCCAACATCGCATAGAGCTTATTGTCTTAATTGGTTATATGCGTATCTTATCTGCTGAATTTGTCTTGAATTGGGAAAATAAAATAATCAACATTCATCCTTCTTTATTGCCTGCTTATGCCGGGTTAATGAATCTGGACGTACACCAAGCCGTTCTAGATGGAGCTGAGCATGAAACAGGGTGCACGGTACACTTTGTTACCGAGCAGGTAGATGCCGGTCCGATTATTTTACAAAAGAAATGTCCTGTTTTAGCAGGCGATACTCCAGAGTTGTTGAAAACCAGAGTACAAGAGTTAGAGGGAGACGCTTTGATTGAAGCAATATACACCATTGCCACATCAGACAAAGCACCATATAAATAATAGACTTTTTTTCAAACGCTACTGAGAAATACTTATATCAATACTGATGGATTCAAAATCAGATTGGGCCATTATGGAAGAAGCCAGCTTAACTCTAGAAAAGTTTAAAGCACGCTGATCCATAGCACAAATGCCATCAATGCGGCTGTTTTGACAGTAACGCTCTTCGGTAATAAGTATCTTGAGTATCGCGAGCAATTAAAAAATGCAGAGAAGTCTTGGAAAATGAGCTAGAGAACGAATTATGGAAAACTCATTCCACCCCATAATCTTAGAGGATGATCATTGTGCTCTAGTGCCTTTAGCATATGAGCATCATGATGCGCTTGCAGAAGCAGTTCTTGATGGGAGCTTACATCAACTGTGGTATACCTTTGTCCCTGAGCCGCACAAAATGCGTGACAACATTAATCTACGATTAAGTATGCAAAAAGAAGGCTCCATGCTGCCATTTGCTGTAATTGACAAGACACAAGGGAAAGCAGTGGGCATGACGACTTATATGAATATTGATAGGGTAAATCGTCGCGTTGAAATAGGAGGCACATGGTATCGTAACCATGTTCAACGCACAGGCCTTAATACAGCATGTAAGTTGCTTCTACTCACCCATGCGTTCGAATCAATGAATTGCATTGCCGTTGAGTTTCGGACACATGCCTTCAATAATGAAAGCCGCAAAGCGATCGAACGCCTGGGGGCCAAACTTGATGGTGTATTGAGAAATCATATGATGATGCCCAATGGAACGTTACGGGACACATACGTATACAGCATTATTGCCAGCGAATGGCCAACAGTAAAAGCACATTTGCAATTTTTAAAAAGTAAATATCAGCTGTAGGTTGCGCCAACATCAAATTGACACTACGATAAATCAAGCCATTGATTGAGCAAAGCAATCAATTCCGCAACGCCTTCTTTTTTCAACGAAGAAAAAGATTGCACCGTAATTAAATGTTCTGCCAACTCATAATGTTTGCGCACTTTAGAAACGGCATTCTTTACATCGCTGCGACTTAATTTATCTGACTTTGTCAATAAAATATGGACTGGAAGCTCACGCTCTAAAGCCCAATCGATCATCATCAGATCTAAATCTTTTAAAGGATGGCGAATATCCATGAGTAAGATCAGCCCTTTTAAGCTTTGCCTTACTTCAAGATAATGGGCTAAATTTTTTTGCCATTCTAGTTTCACCTGTAAAGCAACTTTGGCATAACCATAGCCCGGTAAATCGACAAGACGACGCGCTTCATCGATCCCAAATAAATTAATTAATTGAGTACGTCCAGGGGTTTTACTGGTTCTGGCCAAATTTTTGATGCCAGTTAAACAATTTAACGCACTAGACTTCCCTGCGTTTGAGCGTCCGGCAAAAGCCACTTCATATCCTGAGTCTTCAGGTAAGTGGGATACACGTGCAGCACTTTTTAAGAATACTGCTTTAGAATAAGGATTTTCTGACATATGAATTATAATATTTTGGGATTTCAACCAAGGCAGTGTACCATTACTTCAAGAATTTATTATGAGAAATCGATGAAAAAATTTGTACTCACTCTTATTCTCTGTATACCTCTCACCCTTTTTGCCCAAGAAAACACGAACCCCGTAGCAAATAAAGCAGCAGTGTGTACCGCCTGTCATGGTCTACAAGGTAACAGTCCCAATCCCGACTGGCCTAATATTGCCGGACAACATCCCAAATACTTTATAAAACAACTTAAGGACATCAAAGCAAGCACCCTACGCGATGTACCTACCATGCGCGCTATTGTTAGCATGCTGAACGAGCAGGATATGGATGACTTGGCAGCATATTATGCTAAAATGCCTCTTGCTCAAGGCAGCACACCTGAAAAATTTCTTAAGCGCGGTGAACAAATTTATCGTGGAGGGGATTTTACAAAAAGGATTACGGCGTGCATTGCCTGCCATGGGCCTAAAGGAACGGGAAATGCTCAAGCGGGCTTTCCGGTGCTTTCAGGTCAACATGCTGCATATACCGTGTTGCAATTGAATGCATTTAAAGACGGTAAGAGAAGAAATGATTTAAACCATATCATGCAAGATATTAGTAGTAGAATGAGTCAGGATGATATGGAAGCAGTTGCACATTATATTGAAGGGTTACATTAGGAAACTAAATTATGTTAAAAAAATTAATCGCTGTACTCTTACTCTTACCCGCAATGGCTCTTGCCGCGTCATTTGTTGAAGGTAAGGACTATCAAGTTGTTACTAATCCCCAAGCAGCAAACAATAAAAATAAAACGCCCATCATCGAAGAGTTTTTTAGCTATGGCTGTCCTTGGTGTTACAAAATAGAAGCACCTCTGGATGTATGGGTGAGTAAAATGGGTAACAACATTCAGTTCGAACGCGTCCCAGTGGTCTTCAAACCTTCTTGGGAGCTTTATGCGAAAGCTTATTATACTGCAAAAACACTAGCACTTTCGGATAAGATGGATCTTTTACTCTTCAAGGCCATACAAGAAGATAGAAAAACTTTAGATTCAAAACAAGCCATGATCAATTTCTTCGTTACCCAAGGTGTTGATAAAGAAATTGCGAAAAGCGCTTTTGAAAATTCACCAACAATAGATATGCGTGTACAAAATGGTATGAGCCTCATGGGCACTTATCAAATTAATGCTGTTCCCGCTTTTGTAGTGAATAATAAATATAAAACAGATTTACAAATGGCTGGCAACCCAGAGCGTTTATTGGAAATATTGAATTACCTCACTCGCAAAGGGTAAATTTTTCGCTCTTTTACGTCAACGTAGCGTACCCGAAAAGTAAAGTAGGCTGGGCTGACAAGCCCAGCACTTGCTTACCCTTATGTTGTTTTACAGCTGGGCTTATCAGCTCAGCCATGTACTGTTCACACACATATGTTTACGTCGATGAGTACGCCATATTTAAACGACATTGGTTACGGTCGGTTTCTGGGATATCGGTTCTTTTGCCGTGGATAAGCCCTTCACACCTGCGAACACATTCGTTATCTCATCTAATGTCTGCTTTAACATTTTTGATAATGGACTTGAAGCAAATATACTCTTAAAAGGGTTTTCTTGCTCATGGAGTTCATCCGCTCTGTTCTTGATCCCTAAAACGCCACTATAAAATGCAACCAACTCTTCTACACTTTTGTAATAAAATAATTTTCTAAAATAAGTTTCATACTCTTTTCTTAACGCTTTCTCCTTATCAACAGGTAAAACGGCTTGTTCTGTAAAAAAATTTTTATGATCTAGAGGTGCCATTTCTTTTAAGTAATCTACGAAATACCTTTCTACGGCGGCTTTAATTTTATCCAGTTGCTTGCGAATATATATTTGCTTCACGAGCTGAGTAAACGGTTGCTCAACGTTCAATTTTTTAAACGCAGAAACATCTATATAATCGAGTCCCAATTCATCAGCAAGTTTAAGTGCTTGCTCCACAGATACTTCCCGACGTTGCTCCAAATCTGCTTTACAGCCAAGGAGTATCATGGGTACATTTTTTTTAGCCCGTAAACTATCTACATATTCGCGCGTATGTTGTAAAGAGTCTTTTCGGGTTAGATCAAAACAAATCAAAGCAGCATCTACATTAGAAAAATAGGAGCCAACTACTTTTTGTAATCTTGGAGCACCCGATGCATCCCAGATACGTAATTGTATTTTTTTATTAAAGTCATTAATCCATTTTATTCTTTGATCAACTCCCATTGTGTCCATATATTCACCAATAGGGTGGAGAGTACCGCCACAATAGACATGCATCAAACTGGATTTTCCAACCGCATTATCTCCTAAAAGAATGATCTTGAAGTGCTCATCGTATTCTCTTTTTTGTTCCATAGTAATCACCTTAGATCAGCTTGAACAAAAATAATAACGAATTATTGGTTTTAATTTAAGTGTTCTTTGAACTAATCGTCATTTATTTTGGAGGAAGACAATGAAAGCCGTTTTAAGGATATAAAGGCGCTTATTAGGCGCCTTTACCAGGGTTTTCCAAACTGAGGATACCGGTATTAAAATCATAAGCAAAAATCTCAGCATAACGCCCCCAGTCAATCATGGTGCGTAATACTCTGTCGGCTTCTTTTTCACTTAAATAATCTTCAAGTTTACTTAAAAACCGTTCTTCGGAAACTCTATGGCCTACTTTTTCATCGAGAATCCGTCGTATATGGCGTGCAAGAGGTACCTTTTCCAATAATCTTTGCGCAAATAATTGCTTACGCTCTTGAAGATCAGCCTCAGCAAATTGCTTCCCTAAGTCACTTAATTGAATATCCCCTGCAGAAACTTTAGCAAAACCTAATATTTCCAAAGTTTCGAGAATAGGGAACAGATCATCAATGTTCATCATTAACTCATCTGCAAGCTCTGGTAAATCAATCCGTTCTTCAAAAGAAGTCATCGTCTCAATCAGACCCGTCAATTCTGAAGGTTCTACATCAGGCAAGCGATATCCCAAGCCGATTTGTCGCTCTCTTTGTGCGCGTTTTGCCTTTTCTTTGGGGCCTGTTGTCATTAAGGTATAAATTTTATCAACCAAGGCCCGAAACTCAGGAGATTCAGGCTCACGTGGCTGTGGTAAAGTAACCGGTAATTCAGCACGAATGTATCCGGGATCATTACCAAAAATTACAATTCTATCGGCTAATGTGGCGGCTTCTTCGATATTATGAGTCACTAATAAAATACCATTGGTATTGGTTTTCTTTTCCTTCCATAGCTCCAATAAATCGGACTTTAGGTTTTCTGCAGTAAGGACATCAAGTGCAGAAAAAGGCTCATCCATTAATAAGACATCTGGGTTAATGACTAGCGCACGCGCAAAACCAACACGTTGCCGCATGCCTCCAGAAAGCTCTTTAGGAAACGCGGATTCAAAGCCGTCAAGGCCAATAATATCAATTGCTTCAATCGCACGATGTCTGCGCTCTTCGCGATTTACACCTTGTGCCTCAAGGCCCAGCTCCACATTTTCTAGTACGGTAAGCCAGGGCATCAGCGCAAAAGACTGAAAAACCATCGCAATCCCATCAACAGGGCGGGTAACCGGTTTGCCTCTATAAGTTACTGTGCCACTGGTAGGCGTTATAAGGCCCGCGATAATACGCAACAATGTAGACTTTCCCGAACCGGATTTACCTAATAATGCGACAATTTCACCTTCTTGCAGTTTAAAATTTACATCCTCAAGTACCAGCAGATCTTGTTCGGCTGCCTTTTTAAATGACTTGCGCAAGCTTTCTATAGCAATAATGGTTTCAGACATAGATATCTTTTAATTAAAGTTAAAACGTTCTTCCGCCAGTCGATAGAGCGGACGCCAAATCAAATGGTTAAAAGTAAGCACATACAAGCACATCATCCCAGTACCTAAAGCAATCTTGGGGAAATCCCCCGTTGCTGTACTGGCTTGAATGTACTCACCCAAGCCAGTGGCTCTCAGAGTTGTATCCCCCCAACTCACGAATTCTGCCACAATACTGGCGTTCCATGCACCACCAGCTGCGGTGATTGCGCCAGTAATATAAAAGGGGAAAATTCCTGGCAACGCCAACCTTTTCCACCAAAGCCATCCCTTCAAACCAAAATTATCTGCGGCAAGATAAAGCTCACGCGGAATACTCGATGCGCCTGCAATCACATTAAATAAAATATACCATTGGGTTCCAAGTATCATGAGAGGCGTCACCCATATTTCTACATTTAAATGAAACGCGACAATAGCAATGACAAATAAAGGATAGAATAAATTCGCGGGAAACGCTGCAACAAATTGGATGACAGGTTGTATTTTTTGTGCAATTCTTGGCCTTAAACCAATCCACACACCTATTGGAATCCAAATTAAAGAACTCAGGAAAATCAAACAAAGGACGCGTGTACCCGTTGCCGCACCAAGCAAAAACACATGCAAAATATCACTAACTTTCAATTCAGCGAGGATAAAGCGCAACAAAAACCACCCACCCGAACAAACGCTGAGTAAAACCAAAATGCTCAAAAAGCGATCTAAGAGCTTCTGTCTTTTAAAATCAACTTCTTTAATTGCTTTAGCCTCGTTGATCCTAAGCCAGCGCGCATTAACAAAATGATCGGTACAAATACCGATGATTTCAGCAAACTGCTTCATTAGCCGACTACCGCGTATCCAGTCCACTAACCAAGATTGATATTCAGCTTCATCGTGAGACTGCTCTGTTTTAAATTTTTCGGACCAGGCAATTAAAGGCCGGAAAAATATTTGATCGTATAAAAAAATAACAATCACCATCGCCAAAATGGCATAACCTACTGCATGTATATCGCGTTGCTGGATGGCTAAAGCAATGTAAGAGCCTACCCCCGGTAACCTGATGTCTTGATGCGCGACAGAAATTGCTTCTGATAAAACCACAAAAAACCAACTTGCAGACATAGAAACCATCATGTTCCACAATAAGCTCGACATAGAAAAAGGCACTTCCAATTTCCAGAAACGTTGCCATGCCGAAAGTCGGAACATAGAGGAAACTTCTTGTAAATCATGTGGCAAAGTTTTTAATGATTGATAAAAACCAAAAGTCATATTCCATACTTGCGCGCAAAAAATGGCAAAAATGGAGGCACATTCAGGTCCCAATAAACTGTTAGGAAATAGACGGATAAATCCAGTCACTGTAATGGATAAAAAACTAAGTACCGGAATGGATTGCAAAATATCGATAGCAGGAATAATGATTTGTTCTGCGCGTCGATTTTTAGCAGCCCAAAGCCCTATAATGAATGTAAAAATGATTGAAAAAAACAATGCAATAAACATACGCAACACCGTACGTAATGCATAAAACGGTAGGTTGGCAGGATCTAAAGAAATAGGTATCTGTTGTCCTAATCGATAAGGAGTGGCCATTTGTGAGCCTGCCCAACCCAAAAAGAACAAGATGGAAAAAACAAGAACAAGAAGCAACAAATCCCAACGATTTATATATCGGCCAAATCTATCAGGATTAGCAAAGTAGAACCGACTTTCTCGCACCATGCCTCCTTAATAACTTTGTCGACACCAGAATACACTCTGCAACTTATTAATCACGCAGTATAGGCCTGTGTACAATTCTACTGCCTTGGCAAAATGAAGAATTGTAAATAGGCCTTATTTTTATTGAAAAAGCAATGAAACGCACAATAACATCAACATAAACCCTGGTATGTCAAATGGTGACACAGGATTAGTTCTATTGGTGCGAGTTCAGCTGCTTATTTTAAGGATAGTAAAATACCATAAAGATGGCTTAATCGATAGCTTGAAGCAGCTGAATATAACGCTTTTCTATGCAATAATGGCATTTTAAATCTTATAAAAAATATAGTCCTCAAGATTCGCAGATAAAAAATTGTAAATAAAATAACGAGTAAATTATTAAAGTACATTAATATTCAATAAGTTACCCACTTTACTTTATTCAAGTCAGATTTAAATAAGAAAAATTTGATTAAAAACTGAACTTTTTGTTAATTTATGTGTCAAACATAGTGAGCATTTCCCCCGAATGCTTAGCTCCGCTTTACCCCCTCTTAAGCGGGGCAATGTTTGGATTATTATCTAAACATCCAATTTGCCCCGGCGCAGCCGGGGATTTTTTTGTGCATCGAATCTTGGTGGAAAGTCAGATTTGAGTTCTTTTTTCGTTTAAGATCAGCCAAATATAACTTTCCAATGTTACACTATGAGTTCATTCCAATAATTGATTAGATCTGAAAACAGGCCTACACTAAAAACCTATTTTTTAGGGTACAAGGGATCATGCGCATGAACAAAAAATTAGCTTTTATTCTATTATCATTTTTCTTCCAATTCAGTTATGCACAATCAGAACAGGCGGAACTATCTGTTTGGGTCAATGAAGCTATTGTTGCTACATATACCTACAGCTATCAAAATTATCTCGAAGATCAAAAGAAAATAGCCAAATATTTTACTGCTGATGGCTGGATTGCCTTCAATAAGGCTTTAAATGCTTCCAAATTGCCAGAAGCTGTGCAAAAAAATCAATATAGAGTGAGCTCGGTAGCAACTGAACCACCAGTAATCACAAACATTGATCCAACGCATTGGAAAGCAACCATGCGCTTATTGGTCGTATACCAGAATCCCCAGTATCAACAACGGCAACATCTGAAAATCAATATTAATTTTATAGCCGCACCGTCAGGCCAAGGGGTACGCGGATACAGCATGACTAATTTGCAGTCCGTAGCAACTAAACCCTCTTGTAAATGCATTATTGAAGAGGAAAGCGAACCAGCAACGCCAGTGCCAAATACTCCCGCTACGGATACACCCCCAACAAACTCGCCAGCTGCAAACCCACCTACGCCAAATAACGCCACACAATAAGACCTAGGTGCACGACAATTAACATACCAATCAAAATCAAAATAATATTTAATTTGCTTGGTATGGTTACGTCTAAAGCGGATTGCTCAGGCTGATTAGGATTATAATAAACATCAATTTCTGCATTTTCTTGAAAAGCTACGGCTGCTTTATAGGCTACACTACGGGAATATTTGCTATTTGGATTATTATGCGCTGTATCTAAAAACAGATATTCCCCGATCAAACTCTGCTCATTAACCTGATATGTGTATTCAATTTTAGGCCAAACACTATGGCCTACCTTTGTCCATTCACAGGCCGTAATTTGCCCTTTAACTTTTAGCCATGATTGCGCCTGCAGCAAAAGTTGACGATCACGCCAGAAATGTCTAAAGAGTATTAACAGAAAGAGCAACCATCCTAAATCTAGCATCCAACGCCAAACATTTAGCCCTGTCATTAAAGTAGTCCTAAGAAATATGCAGTATGCAATATACAGTATATATCGCAATAGGTATAATCACCCACATCAAAGTGATTGAAAAAGGACGTACTATGATTGCTAAAACCCCCCTTCACGCCACACATCAAGAATGTGGTGCTAAAATGGTTGATTTTCATGGCTGGGAAATGCCGTTGCATTATGGATCTCAGCTTAATGAACATCATTATGTTCGCCAAGATGCCGGCATGTTTGATGTCTCGCATATGACGATTGTTGACATACTTGGCGCTGGCGGTCGTCAATTTTTACGCAAGCTTTTAACAAACGACGTAGATCAACTCGCGCACAATGGGAAAGCGCTTTACAGTTGTATGTGCAACGAACACGGCGGCATTCTTGACGATCTCATCGTTTATCAACGGGCTTCAGATAACTATAGAGTCGTTCTAAATTCAGCAACGCGACAAAATGATTTAGCCTGGATTCGCAAAAAAAGTGAAGGCTTCGCTGTTGGTCTACAAGAACGAAGAGACTTGGCCATGATTGCCATCCAAGGACCTAATGCAATAGAAAAAACATTGAAAATTCTTAATCCCGCACAAATTGATGCGGTATCGACACTCACTCATTTTGAATGTGTCGATGTGGAACAATGGTTTTTTGCACGCACTGGATATACTGGGGAAGATGGATTTGAAATCATCGCGCCTCAAGAGTCCATAGTTCAATTATGGAATAGCTTAGTGCAGGTGGGTGTACATCCCTGTGGATTAGGTGCTCGCGATACACTGCGACTGGAAGCAGGTATGCTACTTTACGGCCAGGATATGGACATAACCACTAACCCCTTAGAATCAGGGCTTGCCTGGACCATTAAATGGGAGCCTACTGATCGTGATTTTATCGGCATGGGCGCCTTGTTCTCCCAAAAGCAAATAGGAATCAAGCGAAAAATGGTAGGACTTACCTTGTTGGATAAAGGAATTATGCGCCATGGACAAAAAGTGATAATTCCAGGTTGTGCAGATGGAATTATTACGAGTGGAAGCTATTCCCCCACTTTGGAAAAATCCATTGCTTTAGCACGTGTTCCACTTGAAACAGGTGATGAAGTCATGGTTGATATTCGTGGCAAATTAGTTCCGGCAAAAGTAGGTAAACCACGTTTTGTTAAATCAGGAAAAGCACTTTAAAATGAGAACTTGTAATCTGGATAAAACGATGTAGAACTAAAGTCGATGCGACTGACTCGAAGTTCCACTTTTGCTTCATCTAGGCTATATATTAATAAGGACAATACGAATGAATGAATTAAAATTCACAAACACCCATGAATGGCTAAAAGAAGAACAAAATGAAGTAACCGTAGGCATTACTGATCATGCACAACAATTATTGGGTGACATGGTTTTTGTAGAATTACCTGAAGTAGGTGATGAAGTGAGCGCAGGTGAAGAGTTAGGTGTTGTCGAGTCAGTAAAAGCTGCCTCTGACTTCTATTCCCCCATAAGTGGTATCGTTACTGCCGTTAATGAAGTAGTCGTTGAAAATCCGGCTCTTGTCAATTCTGATCCTTATGCTGCTGGTTGGCTTGTCAAGCTAAAGCCAAGCCATCCCAGTGAAATTGATAGTTTATTAACTGCCGAACAATATCAAAATGAGATAGCTGAGGAACATTAATATGCCCTATATCCCACACACTCCTGAAGACAGCAAAATGATGCTTGACGCTATTGGCGCGCAAGATACTCAAACTTTATTTGATGAAATTCCATTATCTCTGCAATATGCAGGATTTCAAAATATACCTGCCGGTGTCAATGAAATGGATATGCTAAAAGAAGCACAAGCACTGGCAAATAAAAATCGTAATGGAATTTGCTTTATGGGCGCAGGATGCTATGAGCATCATATACCTGCAGCGGTGTGGGATATTGCTTCACGTGGCGAATTCTTAACAGCATATACTCCTTACCAAGCCGAAGCCAGCCAAGGCACGTTACAATTGCTCTACGAATACCAAACCATGATCTGCGAATTAACCGGCATGGAAGTAGCGAATGCATCCATGTACGATGGGGCTACAGCACTTGCTGAAGCCATTTTGATGGCAGTGCGCCTCAATAAACACAGTAAAACAAATCGTGTATTAATTCCTGGGACGATTCATCCTTTCTACCGCGAAACCATTGAAACCATTCTGCAAACCCAACACATTGAAGTAATTACTTTGCCTTTTGATGAACAACAAGGTATTACTTCTCTTGCTGCATTGGCGCAATATACTGGAGAAGACATTACTGCACTGGTTATTGCACAACCTAATTTTTTTGGCTGCCTGGAAAAAGTAGATGAACTTAGTGATTGGGCGCATCAAAACAAAACAGTCAGCGTCGCCTGCGTCAACCCTGTATCGCTTGCCTTATTAAAACCACCAGGATCTTGGGGCAATCATGGGGTAGACATTGCCTGTGGCGAAGGTCAGCCTTTAGGTGCACCTATGGCATCAGGCGGTCCTTATTTTGGTTTTTTAAGTACGCGGATGACACATGTGCGCCAAATGCCTGGACGCATCATCGGTTGCACTGTGGACAAAGATGGGAAAAGAGGGTTTACCTTAACCTTACAGGCTCGTGAACAGCATATACGTCGTGCCAAAGCAACCTCAAATATTTGTACTAATCAGGGTTTATTGGTTACAGCGGCAACCATTCACATGAGCCTTTTAGGTGCAGAAGGTTTACAACAAGTTGCAAGCCAATGCCACCATAATACTCATGAACTAGTGGATGCCTTAATAAAAATTGATGGCGTAGAACAGGTTTTTAGCGCCCCTTATTTTCATGAAGCATTGCTGAAACTCAATCAACCTGTTGAACAGGTATTAAAGCAATTAGCGAATGCAGGAATCACCGGCGGTTATGCTCCAGAGGTTCATTACCCCCAATTGGCGAATACCCTATTAATTTGCGCGACAGAAATGCGTACTGCAGAGGAAATAGCGTTTTATGCCAAAACGTTGAAATCCATTTTGTCTCAGCGAGGTGTTCCATGTTTGTAATTCAGTTAACCTATTTAGTTCCTCTAAGTGAAGTAGATAAGTACCTGCAAGCACACAGAGAATTTCTTGATTACTATTATAAACAAGGTTTATTGCTGGCCTCAGGTCCTATGAAACCTCGTACTGGTGGAATCATTATTGCCGCATCAAATGATCGAGCTTATCTCGAATCCATATTCAAACAAGACCCCTATTATCTGACGGAGATTGCGGAGTATCAGTTTATTGAATTTACTCCAGTCCTTCATCGAGCTGAACTTAAAGAACTTATTCAAAAAATGGAAGGCAAATTATGTTGATTTTTGAATTATCTAAAAAAGATCGTCAGGCAACTGCCCAAGCACCCAAAACCTCAATCAGTAAATACACCATTCCTGCTGAATTGCAGCGAAAAACGCCCCCGAAAATGCCTGCCTGCTCCGAATTACAGGTGGTAAGACATTTTACGCGCTTATCCCATAAAAATTTCTCGATTGACAGTAATTTTTATCCGCTGGGTTCATGCACGATGAAATACAACCCTCGAGGAGTTCACAAAGCCGCGTCTATGGCGAATTTTCTTAACCGCCATCCCCTGGCAACAGAGGATAACAGCCAAGGTTTCCTGGAGTCATTATACCGCTTGCAAGAAAATATTGCTGAAATTACCGGGATGGCCGGTGTTTCCTTAACGCCTATGGCGGGATCACAAGGAGAGTTTGCTGGAGTTGCGATGATAAAAGCCTATCATCAATCTCGAGGTGACACTGCCCGTGATGAAATCCTGATTCCTGATGCAGCACATGGTACAAACCCAGCCTCTGCAGTCATGTGTGGTTTTAAAATCGTTGAAATAGCAACCGCTGCAGACGGGGATATCGATCTTGAAGAATTAAAAAGCAAACTTGGCCCCAAAACAGCAGGTATTATGCTGACCAATCCCTCTACTTTGGGCTTGTTCATGCGCCAAATTAAAGAGATAGCGGCACTGGTGCACCAGGCAGGTGGTTTACTGTATTACGATGGCGCCAATCTCAATGCTATTTTAGGAAAAGTAAGACCTGGAGACATGGGCTTTGATGTCATGCACTTAAACTTACATAAAACATTTGCTACACCGCATGGTGGAGGTGGTCCTGGTGCCGGCCCTGTGGCTGTCGGTAAGCGCTTGCTTCCCTTCATGCCTTTACCAATAGTGAAAAAAACTGACTCCGGATATCAATGGGCAACCCGGCAAGATTATCCACAAAGTATTGGCCGCCTATCCTGTTTCATGGGAAATGCAGGTATTTTACTGCGTGCCTATTTTTACATGCGTGTACTTGGTAAAGAAGGGTTACTCCGTGTTTCGGAATATGCAACCTTAAATGCAAATTATCTGCTCAAAGAACTCACTAAAGCAGGTTTTACTGCAGCCTATCCAAGCCGACGTGCTTCTCATGAGTTTATTCTTACTCTAAGTCCAGAAAAGAAAGTATACGGCGTTACTGCCATGGATTTTGCTAAACGCTTATTGGATTATGGTGTTCATGCGCCAACGACATATTTCCCGCTACTCATTCCAGAATGTCTGCTGATTGAGCCTACAGAAACTGAGAGCAAGGAAGAGTTAGACCAATTTGTGCATATCATGAAAACTATTAGAGAAGAAGCAGTCGCAAATCCTAATTTACTGAAAGAAGCACCACATACGCTACCTGTCAAACGACTGGATGATGTAAAGGCCGCTCGCGAGTTAGATTTAAATTATTTCGCACATAAAAAATCCCAAGAGAAGTAATAAATTTCCCCTTCTCCTGGGGGGAAAAACGCCCTCTCCCGCTCCCTATTCCACTTGTAGGAGTGGGGATTTTTCTGATTTAATAATCATTAATAAAACACATAGCGTGTGTCTTGTGCATCAATCTTATTAGGTCTATAACTATAAGATAGAATTAAAAATTTAGGTTCCATCTGCGTTCCAGATTGACGCGTCCAATGATGGTAAATGACAATGATATGTGACCTCTTCGGAAATCCGCTGAGGAGGATGAAGTGCAAGGAGAAACGGCGCGATGAGGATTCGACACCGGATCGCCAACGCAATTCGCCCCCGCAGTAGCGTTTCTGCAGAGACCATTTAAGGAACAGAATAAAGTGCCCCCAAAGAGCCTTACAGTTCTCCACTTTCTGTTACAAGACATACAAGTTTGTATGGACCTCAACTATATAGAGAAAGTGCTGCCTTTGCCTATGTTAGAGCTTGTTCCGTCTTGCCCAGACTATTTTGTTGGGTTAATGAATCTCAAAAATAAATGCATCCCTGTGCTTGATTTAGCAATTTGTACAGGCTTAGCACGCAATGAACAATACTCATTAAATATACCGATTCTCTTGTGTTCCGATGGAATACATCAAATTGGTCTAATTGTTGACAAAGTACTTGGCTTAAGCGATATCGATCAACAGCAAATCGAAGTGCATGAAGAATTTACAAATAATAACTCACCTTTTTTTGGTGCCATCACACTAGAAACCAGTGTTTCATTATTGCTCGACGTCAATTGGATTTTTGCGCTCAAATTAGCGCAAGAAATCAGCAAGTTGGGCGCTAATCATGAGTAATAGAACATGGGCAATAATACATTGAATGACGTAAAAATACTTGAACCTGCATTTATGGAATTAATCCATAATCGCTATGGGCTGGTAATCCATGTGAATCAAGCTCAAGAGTTAGCAAAAACCATTGCAACAGCATGCAATAAATTCAATTATCAACCTCAAGAATACTTGCAGCAATTAAAAAACTGCTCCAGTAACTCCTCTTTATTGGCTGATTTAGTCGCAGCAATTACCGTAGGAGAAAGCTATTTTTTCCGTGATAAAAGCCAAATGTATTTACTTGAGAGTAAACTTTTACCTGATTTGATAAAACACAAGGCACACGATTTTACTTTAAAAATTTGGAGTGCGGGTTGCTCTTCAGGCGAAGAAATATATACCCTCGCCATGTTGTTGGCAGAACTCATACCCAATATTGATATATGGGACCTCTATTTATTAGGCACCGATATCAATACCACAGCGCTGCAAAAAGCAACTAAAGCGACTTATGGACAGTGGTCCATGCGTTCTATTCCTGAGAAATATCTACAACGTTATTTCTTAAAAAATGGCCGTACCTATGATCTTTCACCAGAAATTCGCAATTTAGTGCAGTTTAAATACCTTAACTTATGCGATAACAGCTATCCATCCATAATTAATGGAATATTTGAGGTGGATTTAATTTTATGTCGCAATGTGCTTATTTATTTTGATAATGAGCTTGCCACAAAAATTATGCAAAAGCTCAGTGCATGTATGACTAAAAACGCTTATCTTATACTGGGTGCATCAGATCCTATTGTGACAACAGGGACAAATCTTGTCTTTCATCATGATGGTGCAATCTATTTCTCACTTGATAGCGAAACAAAGAAGGATTTTGAATGATGACTAAAGAACAAAAACAAGCCTCATCATTGATGCCCCAAAGTGAGGCCGCACTTCAGATCCTGCAAGCACGAGCCAAGCAACTTGCAAAACAGGAAATTGATACCAGCAAAAATCATGGCATTTCTTTTATTCGCTTCAGACTTGGCCAAAATGAAAGCTATGGAGTTGCTTATCAGTATGTACAAGAAATTTTGCATAATGCATCAATGGAGCGACCTCCTTTTGTGCCCCATTTTATCGCTGGAGTACTCAATTGGCGTGGCGCATTAATTACGGTGGTTGATCTCGCTAAATTTTTTCATCCTCGTCAGGCCGAGCATCGTGTGCAACAGGATAATAAATTTGTAATTGTTATCCAGGCAAACAATATAACTCTCGGCTTACTTGCAAATCAGGTTGAAGGCAGCGAAACTTATCGACCAGACCAATTAGCATCACCCTTATCCGCTGCCAATGTTGCGAATCCGGAATATATTCTAGGTTTGCATCATGCAGTGACTGCAATCATTAATATCGAAACGATAATACCCAGCTTAAACCAGGAAATTAAAATGCGTTTATACAAGACAGGAGAGTCTCATGGAAACTAATGGTAATGAAAGACGCTTTGTTATTACGGTACGCGCCCGATTACTTATTGGCTTTATGACTCTTAGCCTGCCTTTATTGATATTAATGTTATTTTTGATACCCAAAGTCGATACCGTCGTCTTTCTAAGTCAAAAAATCCGTAGTGAAAACTTACCCCAAATTCTTGATAGTCAAATTTTCCAAGCGCAAGACGTAGTTGAACACTGGGCAATGACTGGAGATGAGAACTCGAAAATACATTTTGCACGTCTATGGGATGATATCAATAATATTAGAAGCCAGTGGGATGAAGCAATGCATACACTCGGTAATAAAAAATTGCAAGAACAGTGGGATAAATTACAAGATTTATACCTCTCACTTTACGATGAGCAATCATCCATAATAAATGTGCCTAGAAACCCCAATGATCCTAATAATGTAGCAAACAGTAGGAATAAGACAAAAGAAGTTAAGCATAACATGCTTAACCTTATCTTAGGGAACTATTCTGCAGAATCGGGCAAACGAAGTGGTGGCATATATGTCCTTTTAGGGAATGAAGTTGAAAAAAATGCCAGCCTAATTAGTAGCTGCTTAAACACGTTAAAGACAACCGCTTATTGGCTATTAAGCCTTACTATTATTTTAACCATTTTAGTTCCCTATTTAACCCAGCAAGCGATTGCAGGTCCCGTTGACAAAGCAATTAATATTGCCGAGCGAATTGCTGCGGGTGAACGTGATGTAGTCATCCATATTCCCTCTGCAGATAAATTAGGAAAATTGCTTTTGTCGCTTAAAACCATGCAGGAAGCGATTAGGAAAAATGAAGAAATCTTGCGCACAAAAGAAGAAGAGTCACGCGAATTATTTGAAAAACTGGTTAATTCATCGAAAAAATTTAGGCTGCATAGCAGTAAAGTTGCGGCAGGAGATCTCAGAGAACGCCTGCAAATTGATAAAGAAGACATCCTGCAAGAGTTGGGAAAAGATTTAAATTCGATGACCGATGGTTTGGCCTCAATTACCAAAAAAATTACTACGGTCAGCAATGATATAGTTACTATGGTTGAGACCGTACTCACCTCCGCAAATGAACAAGCTGAAGGGATTACGTCACAAGCCTCTGCCATTAATGAAATCAGTGCTTCATTAGAGGAAATTGATAAAAGCTCAAAACAAACCATGACCAAAGCACAAACTCTGCGTGAAGTGGCTAAAAATACATATGAACAAGGGAAACTCGGTACCGAGTCCGTTGAGCAAAGTATTCAAGGCATTAAAGCGTCAGAAGAAAAAATGAAGCTTATCGCACAAACCATTCTTGATTTAAGTAATCACACACAACAAATTGGTGATATTACCTCCGTGGTCAATACCCTATCGCAACAATCAAAGATGTTGGCATTAAATGCATCGATTGAGGCATCAAAAGCCGGAGAGGCTGGAAAAGGTTTTGCGGCGGTAGCCACCGAAGTAAGAAATCTTGCTGAGCAATCAGAACAGTCAACGGTGCAAGTACAAAAAATTCTTGAAGACATTCGACGTACTACTGAAAAAGCAGTCACCGTGACTGAAGAAGGAACAAGGACCCTTGATTCCGGAACAAAGCTCATCGAAAAAGCCGGCCAAGTCATTCAGACACTGAGCAAAATGCTTAATGAAGCTGCTATTTCAAGCCAACACATTGAGGTGGCCATTCGCCAAGAGGCGGTCGGCATAGAACAAATTGTTGAGAGCATGAATGAAATAAATCGCACGACCTCAACTTTTTCAAGTGGCATAAAAGAGATGATGGCGTTTATTCAGAATTTGGATAATATTGCCAAACATCTAAAAGATGATGTGGATACTTATAAAGTTTAGGGGATCCAATGGCTCCAGACGAGCATTTATTAAAAGAGTTGCTTGAAACATTCAGCACAGAGCTTGAATCATTACTGACTATCATCACTGATAATTTAAAAGAATTTGACCGTGATGAATCAGCAGCTGATTTAAGTCCCATGCAGGAAGAAATTTCGCGAGCAGGGCGTAATATTAAGGTCTCAGCACTTTCTATTGGTATCAATGACCTGGGGAATATGGCTGCGTGCATTGAACAACTGTTTGCACCTTCCCAGAAGGTCGCCGCAGAAGTCATAAGTTTAACATTTCACGCCGTAGATGGAATGCGCGAGATCCTATATGATTTTATAGAAAAAAAACCTCACTCATCTGCGCTTGATGAATTATTACATCAATTACAAAATGCACTCATCGATAAAGAGCAAGTAGCAGCACCCACCACTGGAGGAAAATCTACGGTCCCCGAAAATCTAGCCGCTGAAACAACAACCGCCTCTAAAACAGTGGATAATGAATTCATTAAAAAAATTGTTGAGACATTCAAATCAGAACTCCAGGAAAATTTAATCACGATTACTGATGGTTTGCTACAGCTTGAAAAGGGAACAAAATCAGAACAAGATTTTCAGAATGTGCTCAAAGAAATTTTTCGGATTGCCCATAACATCAAAGGATCTGCACGTGGTATAGGAGCTCATGATGTCGGTGAGATTGCCCATCATATAGAAACATTATTTATAGCCATTCAGAAAAAAAATGTAAAAATTTCTTCAGAACTCATTAATCTTTGTCTGCAATCGATCGATTACATGAATGAAGCAATGCAATGCTACAGCGAGCAAAAACCACTGTCTTTTGATTTAAACAAACACTTACTGCAACTGCAACAATACACAAAGCTATCTGCTGAAGACATATTGCCTACATCAGAACTACATGAGCAATACATGTCAGCTCTTGCACATGCTCCAGGGGCTCAAGAACTACACGCTAAAGCCAGTGAATTTGAATCAATACGCGTCTCTTTACAAAATTTAGATAGCGTTTCATTTTATACAGAAGAAATTCAATCCATTAAACTTGCTATTGAAGAATATTATTCCAAACTGGCTAAAATGAATTTCAAAATCGATGACCTGCTCCTTTCGTGGAAAAAAAATAGAGCCTATTTTAAAACGCTTGCTGAAGATAAAAACGAACCAATAGATTATCTATTCTCGACAAATTTCGTTGAATTATCTGAAATCAATAATTCAATTCACTTAATGCAAAGAGAAATGTATTTGTCTATTAATGAATTATCTCTTCTGTTAACTTCACTACAAGATGAAATTCGCACCTTACGCCTTATCCCAGTCTCCGCACAATTACGTTATTTACCACGAACTGTCCGTGATTTGGCTCAAGAATTAAACAAGCAAGTCAATCTTGAAATAAACAGTAATGATGTAAAAATTGATAAGATAATCCTAGATGGTTTAAAAGATCCAATTATGCATCTTTTACGCAATGCAATTGATCACGGTATAGAAAAAGCAGAGATTCGTGAAGCAGCTGGGAAGTCGTCACAAGGCAATATTCAGATCAAGGTCAGTCAGGAAGACAACCAAATTGTGTTCAAAATAATTGATGATGGCGCCGGCATTAGGACAGATGATTTGAGTCGTATTGCACTGCAAAAAAATATGGTGACACAAGCTGAGCTAGGAAATATGAAGAAAGAAGATCTTTACGAGCTCATGTTTCGACCTGGTTTCTCTACCCGTGAAGTGGCAACCGATATTTCTGGTCGAGGCATAGGCCTGGATGCAGTCCGCTCCAATTTGCTGCGTTTAAAAGGTCAGGTTAGTGTTGAAAGCCAACTCGGTAAAGGTACGACCTTTTATCTGAAAGTTCCATTCACATTAGCCACTGAACGGGGGTTGATTATCTCCTGTTGCAATCAAGTATTTGTACTGCTTACCAACTCAGTGGAAGGTGTCATGTTGTTAAAAAAACATGAGATTATAAACGTGGAGGGTATCCCTTCCATTCTTGTCAAAGAACAACCCGTTTTGTTATGCTCTTTATCTAAGGCACTGCATCTTGATGAAAAGAAACAGAATTTTAAAGAATATATCTCGGTTATTGTAATCAAAAATAATGAAGACCGAATTGCCTTGTTTGTCGATGAAATTATTGGTGAAAGGGAAATTGTACTCAAACCCTTACAAGAACCACTAACCAATATACCTTGCATTATCGGAGCGACCTTAACAGGAAGCAATCAAATTAATTTCGTATTAAATTCTGCTGAAATAATTAAGCGAATGTTGCTATAGTGAGTACTACCTATGATAAAAATTTTAATTACCGATGACTCACCAACAGAAGCTGCATTAATTCAACACATCATAGAATCTGAAGAAGACATGCAAGTCATTGGTATTGCAAAAAATGGCCAAGAAGCAATTGAATTAGCTGAAAAATTAAAACCCGACCTCATTACGATGGACATTCAAATGCCAATCATGGATGGGCTTGAGGCAACACGCATTATTATGGCGCACAATCCAAGACCCATTGTTGTGATAAGCTCTATGGTGAATGATGAATCAATACATGCTACGTTCCATATTCTGGAAGCAGGAGCATTAACTGCTTTAACAAAACCGGTGAATGTATTTTCTCCTTCATTTGAAGAAAGCAGACAACACATCGTGGATATCCTACGCAGTCTTTCTGAGATTCGTGTTATTAAAATACCCTTGAAGAAACATTTGAATCTTGATGAAAGCAAAAAGCATAAGATAGAACATACTAAAGAGAATCATTACGAAATTATCGCGATGGGGGCCTCGGTTGGCGGACCTATGGCATTGAAGACGATTCTCTCGCAATTAACTCCGGACTTTCCTTTACCCATTATGGTTGTTCAACACATGAGTAGTGGTTTTATCCGCGGATTTGCCCAATGGCTAGGAGAACATATAAGCCTTAAAGTAAAAAATGCAGTCGATCATGAACCACTTGAAAAGGGAACTGTATATATAGCTCCTGAACACAAACATATGATAGTTGAACGTGTTCACGAACAATTGGTATGTAAGTTAGTTGATGGCGCACCTGTTTCTGGTTTTTGTCCTTCAATTACTCGACTACTGCAATCAATTGCTACGGTTTCTGGGAAAAAAGCGATTGGAATCCTGTTAACTGGGATGAGTAATGATGGCGCAGAAGGTTTATTGGAGTTAAAAGAGGCTCATGGACATACCTTGGTGCAAAATCAAGAAAGTTCCATAGTTTTTGGCATGGGGGCTGTTGCCCAGTCAATGAATGCAGTAGATCAAGTCATCGGCTTGGAACAGATTGCAAGTTACTTAACACGAATTTGTGCCACTGAAAATGAGTAACCCTTTTATGGAAAAAGAAAATCCAGTGATTTTGGTTGTGGATGATAGCGCCACCATGCGTTTAATTACCTGTAATGCATTAACCAAAGTGGGTTTTAACGTCCTGCAAGCAGAACATGGAGAGGCAGCTCTAGAATTGCTTAAAACATCAAAGCCTGATGCGATGCTACTGGATGTAGAAATGCCTGGCTTAAATGGGTTTGAAGTATGTGCCGAAATTCGCAAACTACCCGATTGGCGTTATCTGCCAATTATGATGGTTACTGGCTTAGAAGATTATGAATCAATTAATCAAGCGTTCCAAGCTGGCGCTACCGACTTTACCACCAAACCTATTAATCCGGCGCTCTTAGGATATCGGGTGCGTTATATGGTGCGTACTAATTCTTATTTTCAAGAACTACAAGTCGCGGAACAAAAAGTCCGGGTACTCAATAATGAACTCATCGATAAATTGGTCGAAATCCAGCAAAATGCAATTGCTGTAGCACGCTTTGTACCCCAAGATTTCCTGAGGGTGCTGAATCGTAAAAATATTGCAGACATAAAACTTGGCGACTGCGTTGAAAAAGAGATGTCTGTTCTTTTTTTTGATATAAAGTCCTTTACCGCAATGGCCGAACAATTATCTCCTGTTGAAATCTTCAATCTGTTTAATACGCTTATGAGTTATTTGGATCCTGCCATTCTTAAAAACTCAGGTCTTATTGATAAGTATATTGGCGATGCCATTATGGCATTGTTTAATACTGCTGACGATGCAGTTTCTGCTGCATTGGCTATGTTAGACGCATTAAATACGTTTAATACTGCTCGCGAGCGTGATGCTCTCCCCACTATTAATGCGGGAATTGGAGTAAACACCGGGAACTTGATCCTAGGTACTGTTGGTTTTGAGGCGCGCATGGATTGCAGTGTGATTAGCGATGCGGTCAATATTGCTTCTCGGCTTGAAACATTAACTCGAATTTTTAATATCGAACTTATAATTGGCGAAGAAACCTATGAACAATTACAACGAAAAGAAAAATACGATTTACGTTTCTTAGGTTTAACAACAGTAAAAGGCAAAAGCCAGCCCATCAAAATTTATGAGGTTTTTAATCATAATACCCCAGACAATGTGCAATTGAAAAAAGATTCCGCCCCTATTTTTGCTGCAGCGTTGAATCAGTATGAAGCAAAACAATTTGATGAAGCAGCAAAAATTTTTGCACAAATCGTATCGAGTAATCCCAATGACGCACCAGCGCGATATTTATTGCAACAATGTCAAGAGCGGTTTAGAAGTACACCATAGATTGGGCTTTGGCCCAACCGACAGGGTTCAACCTGCTTTGATTTGATCAACTACTTGCTGATTCAGATGAGTCACAATCAAACTGACTAATTTCACTGCTTGGTCATAATCCCGCTTATCAAATACCCCAGCTTGTTGATGTGCATAGCGAATGGGGACGCCGATATTAATACTAGGAACGCCTGAACCAGAGCCTTGTACTTTTGAGCCATCTTGTCCATAACCTATTTCCGATTCCAACTGCACCTGGATGTTATTTTTTTTGGCCAAATCCAAAATCCAATTAAGCAGCTCTTGATGAGGAATCATGGAACGATCATAGACAAAGAGAGTAGGCCCTTTACCTAAAGCGATGCGGCCTTTGCGTTTGGCAACTAACGCGGGATAATCATCAGCAATACCCACTTCAACATTAATTGTAATATCTGGATGCGTACTCTGATACACTGTACTCGCACCGCGCAAACCAACCTCTTCTTGTACCGTTGCAGCAGCATACAGTTGATTCGGTCGCTCCTGGTTTTTAATAGAGTCCAGAACATCGCCAATGAGTGCCAATCCTAGACGGTCATCAAGTGCTTTCGCTAAAAACCGATTGTCACTTAATGCACTGAATTGACTGGCAGGAGTCACTTGCAATCCGGGGCGTACATTAAACTTTGTTTCCGCTTGCTCTTTGTTTTCTGCACCGATGTCAAGAAATACTGCATGAGCCGCAGGCAGATTATTTTTTTTGGCCTCTTCGATAAGATGCGTTGAATCCATTCCAGAATAAGCCAAAATAGGCCCCTGCGGTGTAGAAACCATCCAACGTTGTGCAAAAATTACTGAAGCAGGAATACCACCCAGAGGGATAATCTTTAAAAAGCCATCAGGAGTAATGGATTCAATCATGTACCCAACTTCATCCATGTGCGCCATTAATAAAACATTGGGACCTTTTTGATTCAATTTATATTGACCAATTAAATTACCCATTCCATCGACGCTAAGGTTATTCATTGATTGCTGCCATTGCTGCTTGACTACATCGCGAACAGACTTCTCAAAACCGGATGCACCTGCCAAATCAGTTAACTTCGCTAAAGAATGCTCGTCAGCAACAGCGCTCGCAGTAGCACTAATTAGCATCAAGCCTAACATTAACTCTTTTGATTTTTTCATCACCAATATCCTTATATAAAATCCAATAGAAACAATAACCCATGCTAATAAGGTCCGTTTACAGCCCTACTGATTATTGTGAGCTTATTCTACTATAGTAACCGTCTAATATTTAGGCTATTATTGAGCTTTTTTAGCATTGGAACAATTTTTGTCATGTACACTGCCATCATAATCCCTGCTCGTTACGCTTCAACTCGTTTACCGGGGAAGCCTCTGGCAATGATTCGTGGCCAAACCATGCTGCAACGGGTGGTGCGCTTATCTCTGGCAGCAGCTGAAGGATTAAAAAATGTTTCAGTAGTCGTTGTAACGGATGACTCGCGGATTGTTCAACATTGCGATGAACTCGGTGTTATCTCGGTAATGACCTCTCCAGACGCGCCCAGTGGAACAGACAGAGTTGCTGAAGCAATACGCCATCTGCCGAGCAAACCAGATTTTGTTTTAAACATGCAAGGTGATGCTCCGTTAACCCCCCCTGATTTTTTACGCGCACTGATCGATGCGTTTGCTGCCTCTCCTTGTGATGCCGTAACGCCGGTGACTCAGTTAAGCTGGAAACAGCTCGATAGCCTGCGCCAAAATAAATTGCTTACCCCATTTAGTGGCACTACAGCGGTATTCAATGAAAAAACAGGCAATGCGTTTTGGTTTAGTAAAAATATTATTCCTGCCATACGTAAAGAAGAGGAATTACGCCAAAAAAACGATTTAAGCCCTGTATTCCGCCATATTGGCTTGTACGGCTATTCAGTAGATATGCTCGAACAATATATTACTTTGCCAGAAAGTTTTTTTGAAAAAATGGAAGGATTAGAACAATTACGTATTTTGGAAAACGGTTATACCCTCCGTTGCATTCCAGTTGATTACAAAGGCCGTGCCAACATGTCAGGCATTGATAGTCCAGAAGATGTAGCTCGTGCTGAGGCATTGATTGCGCAATATGGCGAATTATTAGAGAGTAGGTAACGATGACAACACGATTACTCATTGCACGCCATGGCAATACATTTGGACCAGGTGATCTTGTTCGCAGAGTGGGGACCACCGATTTACCTCTGGTTGATAGTGGTTTGCATCAAGGACGTCTGTTGGGTATGTACCTAAAAAATAACCAGCTTATTCCTGATGTTATTTTCTCTTCCAAGCTCAAAAGAGCGATCCAAACGGCAGAGCAAGCACAAACGACCATGGGCACCAATTTACCCATTGAAACATTGGCTATTTTCAATGAGATTGACTACGGACCAGATGAAAATCAGCCCGAAGAACAGGTTGTTGGTCGCATTGGCAAAGAAGCCATAAATGCCTGGGAATCACAAGCTATAGTACCTGAAGGTTGGAAAGTCGACCCTGCTGCACTAATTAAGAATTGGCTGGACTTTGCCACACGCATACGTCAAGAGTATGCAGGAAAGACATGCCTTGTAGTTACAAGTAATGGAATTGCCCGTTTTTCTCCCTATTTGACAGGTGATTTTGCAACATTCAGTGCACAATTCGGAATTAAAATCGCGACTGGAGCAGTATGTGTCTTTGAGCATAGCGAACCCGTTGCACAATGGCAGTGTCGGGCTTGGAATGTGAAGCCCGCATTGCAGATGTAGCTTTCCAGCTGTCTATTTGCTTTGTAGCCTGGGTTTCGCTGCGCTGCACCCAGGCTACAATTCAAAATTTTTAAATGACAATTCAGGAATGTAATTAATGAAATTATGGATGATACTTTATTCTCTGTTCATGAGCTCCCTTTGCCATGGAACTTCTACCTATTGTTCACCTAAGCAACCGTGTTGGCCAACGCAAGCGCAATGGGATACATTAAATAAAGCGGTAAACGGGCATTTGCAGCAAGGACATTCGCCCTTATCTCCCTGTATTAAAAACACAGACAACAGTGCATGCAAAGAGGTGCTCAATAAACTAAAAAATCCTTTTTTTATTGAATCACAACCAGGCGCAACCCAGTCCAATGGTTGGGTCGATGCATGGCAATCGGCAGTAAGCCCTTACGTAGTTGCTGCTGAAAATGCCCAAGAAATTGCTGCAGCAGTTAATTTTGCACGCACACATCGAATAAAACTTGTAGTGAAAGGAACTGGACATGATTACCTTGGGCGCTCCAATGCTGCCAATTCACTCTTAATCTGGACGCATAACATGCGTCAGGTAACTCTGCATGAGCACTTTGTCCCCCAGGGATGTCCTGCAACGCAAACACCTAAACCCGCAGTCACCGTAGCAGCAGGCACACGTTGGATAGAAGCATATAAAGAAGTCACTACAAATAATGGCCGCTACGTGCAAGGAGGAGGATGTGCTACGGTAGGTGCTGCTGGTGGCTTTATTCAAGGTGGCGGCTTTGGCAGTTTTTCCAAAAAATTTGGTACTGGCGCTGCGGGAGTTCTCGAAGCAGAAATCATTACTGCTGATGGAGCGATACGCACTGCTAACGCCTGCCAAAATCAAGATCTTTTCTGGGCATTAAAAGGAGGAGGCGGAGGCACCTACGGCGTCGTCAGCAAAATCACGTTACAAACTCATGAGCTTCCCAACACATTTGGCAAGGTTAAAGGAGCAATTACCGCGAAATCAGATGCGGCATACGAACAGCTGATTCATTACTTTATCAATTTTTATCGAGCCAATCTCAATAATGAACATTGGGGAGAACAAGTCAGTTTAACTCCAGAGAATAAGATGAATTTCTCCCTGGTTTTTGAAGGTTTAAGCAAAACAGAAGTAGACAAACTTTGGCAACCATTTCTTGATTGGCTAGCCAAAAAGCCTGAGCAATACCAATTTGCGCTTCACAGTACGACACGCCCTGCAAGACACTATTGGGATTTGGATTATTTGCTTGCAAATGCTCCTGATGCGATTGCGGTGAATAAAGAATCTCCCACTGAGTTTTGGTGGGCATCGAATCAAGCCGAAGTATCTATGTACATCAACTATTATTTATCTATGTATCTACCTTTCAATTTATTTGCTAAAGAAAATACCGTGCAGTTTGCCAAGACACTTTTTAAGGCATCGCGCATCACCGCAATCGCCCTGCATTTCAATAAAGGCTTGTCGGGTGCATCACCTGATGCTGTTACACGTCAAAAAAATACAGCCATGAGCTCCGAGGTACTTGATGCAGCCGCTTTAGTCATTATTTCTGGCGGCCAACAAGATGCCTATGCCCATATTGCAGGTCATAAACCTGATTTCATCAAAGCAAAAAAAGCCATACACCAAGCAAACGAAGCCATGAAGCTACTGCAAGCCTTAAGTCCTCATTCCGGCACGTATCCAAATGAAGCGGATTATTTTATTAAAAATTGGCAATCCGCTTTATGGGGAAATAATTACCCCAGACTACTGCAGATAAAACACCAATACGATCCACATAATGTATTTACCTGTCACCATTGTGTGGGGAGTGAATAAGATGTAGCCTGGGTGCAGCGTTGCGAAACCCGGGAAAAATTGATGATTAAAACCCGGGTTACAGCTTCGCCTGCACCCAGGCTACAACTACGTTTACGAATCTACAGCAATTACACGTCATCAAAATAATTTTTTAACGTGCGCTGCACATCTAAATTGAGTGCACCAGAGTTAGGATCAATAGCACTTACCGTATCCCCAAGATAACCGATTGCCCAAAAGAAGATGTTGTTGGTTTCCATATTCGCTTGTAAATAAGGCATTAGCGAATCAGTAAAAAAAGCTTTTCCTTTTGCAGTTTTCCAAGATGCCTCACCAAGTACAATAGGATAACCTGCTTTATATAAAAATCCCCATGACCAGTCAAAACGTAATTGGCTTGCCATCCCAGGAGCGGTTTCCCAACCAGCAACTTCAGCAGGATAAACATGTGGTGAAAAAACTATATGTCCATTCTGTGCGGCATCATCACCCAATAACCATGGTAATGCTGCCTGGTTTATGCCTTGATTGATTAACTCATTTCTGAATTTGGTCTTATCAAAAACAGCAACTCCATTTTTAGCTTGTGTTTCATCAAGTAACGGTTTGAAATCCTCGCCCCAATTTCCTTTAAAAAACATGCGCTCTAAATTGCCACATAAAGCAGGATCGGGAGAATGACTATAACCATTGTCATCTACTACTTGTGATTTAGGCACACAAATGGCTGGATTATTTGAATCATCATTTCCTGAATCAGGACCTTCCACAAACAACAGTAGCTCAGGATTATTTTTCTGTACCGCATTGGCAGCCGTAGCGATAACTTTGGTCCAAGGCACTTGAGAGTCATGCGTTTTAAACCAGTTTAATCGATAAGGTTCATTAAAAATATCAATTCCTATAACGTTATCTAAGTTGCGGTTTTTGATTTCTGTGGCTAACAGGGCAATATCTTGCTCATATTGTTTCATGTCATACACTGTCCCATCACGCATTGCATCGCCATAGCCATGGCGATGATGCATATCAATCATGACTCTAATGTTCTTCTTTTTTAGCTCCTGTAAAACAATCCAAAAAGCTTGTTTTGGAGTCACTGCTTTGTCACAAGCCGGGCCATTACTTTGCCATGTTTTACAAAAGACACCGTTGCCCGCATTTGGAAAAGACTTGTCTGAAAGCGATTTATTCAAATCGACTTCATGCTGCTCATCATAAAGAACCTCGGGTTGTATGGGTAAGCGCAGCGTTTTAAAACTCACGGCAGTATTTTTATCTACACCTGAACTTGGAAACTCCCATGGGCTGCTGATCAAATCCATCATGCCATAAGCTCTTGGGTTAGAACCTAATGATGGGATTGCATAAAAGGGATTGCTTTGTAAACCTTGAAAAACATTTGTGTCCTGATATCCAGACCATGATAGGCCATCAATGTGAATCAGTTGGCCGTTGTCACTGTAAATTTTACTTTCTCGCGTTTGGTAAGCGTGCGCATCCACTGCAAGCATTAATAATAACCAACATCCGAATACGCTTATTTTTTTCATTCACTATCCTCCAAACTAAATTACATGGGCACTTTAAAATGAGCACTATTTAACCATCGGTTGATGGCTTCAGGTGAATTTTTGAATGGACTTTACAAAAAATTAACAAATCGAGGTTTGTACATGATTGGTGCAAAAAACAAACAGCATGCCACCTGAGACAAGTGATGTAAAACCACGGGAACTGTAAGCGCTCCCATGGTTACAATCAGTAAAAGAAGAAAAATTGTTAGCCTACGTGAGAAAAGCGGCGATCACTTTCATAAATTGAGCGTTTCACCAACTCATCCATCTCCGCAGTAGGTTCACACGATTGGAAAACCATCTTTAACGGAGACACGTCCACAGTGGATTTGCTCACATCATTTTGCAAATAACCATGAAGATTTCTATATGTATGGTATTTATCTGTAGCAAACTCTTGGCATTGAGCCATAGTTTCATCTTGGCATATTGAGAACTTAATCAAATGTTCTGCATGGAATGGTTCTTGGCTTTTTGAAAACACATACTGCATATCGTAGAGAACGCTATCAGCGCCAGCACAAAAATAATATCCTGATTGAAATTTATTATTTGCGAATACATCACTACGAATATAGCGACCCTCTCCAGCTTGTAAGCCAGTAAGAGTGACTTTATGAACTGCAATCTCTTTAGGACTATCTGCAAAAGCGAAACCAGTTAAAACCAAACCCAATAATACTGAGGCTATTTTCATCATTCTGTTTTAACTCCTAGTATGAAAGAAATATTCCTTGTAATGGTTTATTTTCCCTAAACAACTACAAAGAATAATAAAAATATGAAGTTATCTAAAAAAGAGAGCAAACTCTCATCAATTTCAGTCCGACATTATACCCTATTTCATACGAATAGTGCAAAAATTTATAAATTAATTCTCATTTTGATCGAAAATACCTCAACAAAGACGATATCACCAGGTATTAAAAGTACCGTTAGCACTTTTCTCATTTTTGTTAAAAAGGTATTCACTTTTTGCTCTTTCTGAATTTTTTATTTACTGATTCAAAATTATTGATTACACTCAGCCTAATTAAAATCAAATGTCCGCTTTTTTAATGGCCAAAGCTTTAATCCAAAAATTCAGAACTGCATTAATCAATTATTTGCAGAGTCCGCATAAACAGCAGAATGAAAAAGAGCTCACCGCATCTGCTTTCGCACTAATTGATTGCGCTGCACAGACATGTAATAGTATTGAACCTGGTAAATATATGATCGTTCTCGATGACATGGTGCGCATCGCTGCGCGTGGCATTAAAATACATCCTTACCATGGGCTGGTACTGGATGCGTTTGCCCGGAAACTAAGCCTGTCAGGGCGTAAAGGAGAAGCACCTGCATTTCAGGTGCTCAATCTCACCTATCATCTATATTTGAAAAATAATCTAATTGATCCGGAAAAAACGGCTCGGGCAAAATTAGACCTAATTCAGCAGACAATGCAACAATTAAAGATGGCCAATAATCCTTATGCCGCAGAATTAGAAAGTGCGCTGGTAAAATTAACGCTTGCAACGGACGAGTATTTTAAATTATCGCCCACAGAACAGTTAAAAAAGCATGCTGAATTTAACCAAAAACTAAAGTTTGTTTGTGCTGAACATCGCGCCGCCATCGAAAGTGATGTACGTATTAAATCTGCATTTTATGGCTTCCTTGCCGTGATTTTTAGTATCTTCGATTTGTTTGGGCTACCTCTTGGCGAGGAATACCAAAGAAAAAACAGATTTTTCCAAGAAGGTTCATTAACCCCCAAGAATACATTAGCAGGCTTTAATATACCTGCTATTGAAATGGAAGAGACTCCAGAGGAGGGGCCAGGTAATTATCGAGCTCAGGGTGCTTTATAAGCCGGTGCATCGTCTGGAAGCTCTTCAATTTGCGTAGCTACAGTAGAATCGGGTGCGCGGTGGAAATGGTGTTGCCCCTGATTTTTAAAAATTTTAGCCTTAGGATTCTCCGCGCTTTGTGCAATTTCTTCAAAATTAGATTTGTTTACCAAACCATCTGATTCAGAGTAATGAACTTCCAGAGGAATTAGATTATCTTTTTTGTTTTTGAAAAATTCTGTTAAATTTTTAAAAGCATTCGCTACAAACTTAATAAAATCAGACAACGATGAGAGTGCCGAAGCACCACCTTCTCGTCTTATCCCTTGTTGTTCTATGAGTTGCGCATGCTCATCTTTGTTGCCGGGATTGCTAGATAAAATCGTTGGTAAATTACCGATGATTTGTAATCGTGGGTTTTTCATGACCGCTGGAGCCATTAACTGAATTTTCTTGATTTTATTTTTAGGAACACCTTCTGGTGGATCTTCATTCAGTTGATGTATCATATTTAATGCGTTGGCAATAACCGCACCACCTAAACTGTGCCCCAATAAAACGATTTCATCCACATCGGGATCGGCATAGGCTTTTTCTAACATGCTGTAAAAATCAAATTGCATTTGCCTAAGATTCAAGTCCTCTTTTCCGCGGGATTCATCAAAAGCTGCACCCGACTGATCATAGCTTAAGACTTTATAGCCCTTTCTGACATATTGATTCGCGACTGTATTAAAAGTGTTGACGCTGTCTTGTAATCCATGTACGGCTAATACTAATTTTTTGCTTGCTTCTTTTCCAGAATCAGACCATGTTTTTGTTTGTAGCGTTCTGATATCACTTTGGGTTTTATGGAGCCTTTCAAAGTACCCGTCGACGGCTTTCTTTATGCAATCCTCAAATCGGCTTGAAAACCCTCTGCTAAACGCTGAGGATGAAAAATACTCTTCTATTGCTTTAACCGCATTATCAACTTGTTCAGGTGGAATTTTTTTTGTTTCATGATCGGCAAATTTTTTTAATATATCTCGTATTGCCACAAGATCAGCTTTCCTTTTGTCACTAGGATTGAGATTTAAATCTTCATACTGCTTACAGGCGTATTCAATTACTTTGGCAAAATCATAGTCTATTGTTTCTGTACCGTAGTGCGCATAAGGTTCCAATGCAGTCAAAGCTTTTTGCATTGCTTTATTTATTTCACCTTGTGCTGCTGCCATTTTTTTCGGCTTTTTATGAGCAACAGTATAAGCAGCTAAGTCAGTATGCCAATCCTTAGTCGTTGCATAGTTTGCTGCGCCGACACGCTCTGCTTTTTCTACGAGAGCCCCGATTACCGCATCTATTTCTCCTTTATCAATTTTTATAATTTTCTTGGAAGTTAAGCTCGTTAATGCCAGCTTAACCGCCTGTTCTAAAGCATGTTTGTCTCTGGATTTGACCGCTACCGCATCTAACTTTTCGTGATACAAGAGAAGAGCTGCTTTATGGTAATTCATAAAATCTGGGTTTTGCTCGGCAAATTTTTTATAAGCTTTTGTAGTTACTGGCTCTGCTGGAACCTTTCCCTTTTTAGAGTCTTGATAAGCTAGAAATGCTTCATGAAGATATCCTAATTTTAGGGCGTTTAAATTGGATAAATCTTCCTGTGCCTTAAGCTCTTTAACTTTGTCTCGAGCCCCTAGTTTTGCATAAATGTTTTTATAGCTATTGCCCATATTACACCTCATTCCAAATACGGTTGTATTTTTTCTGATATGTTTTTCTACTTCATGGTAGATAGGATTATTTTCTTCATATCGTATTAATATTATACTATCAATTTATTATTTAAACATTAGCTGAGTTTCGGCACATTGCCTTCATTGCAGATACAGCCCCCACTCTTTCAGGGAAATACCCCTGATTTTGCATCATCCTTTGGTCAACTAGTTGTCATAATGGCAAGTTAAATAATAACTAATTGATTTCATGCTAAAAAACTCTTTGCTATTAAAAAAAAATGAGTTATAACTCTCTTACCTGAATCAAGGATTGACAGGTATTAGGATAGATCAGCATGATGCTGAATATTTTTTTTCATGGAGGAGAAAATGAACAGTAAAGTATTTTCGCAACGCTTCAATCGCGAGTTAGCCTCATTGGGCTTTCCTGAGGATTTAGCCGAAAAGATCAAAGCCGTAGCTAAAGTATTTGGTGTGTCGCGCCATTTAGCAAATTCTTTAATTTTTGGGCATATGCTTCCTGGGGGCGAACAGCTCAACAAGATTGCTGAAATTTTAGAAGTTTGTCCACAATGGTTAGGTGGAGCAACTGACAGGAAAAAAACTTATCCAAGTCGCGAAGTTGCAGATAGTGCATAAAGTCTATTGGCAGCGCACCTGAAAGTATCTACATCCCGCGCTAGAAGTGCGGGAGTCATACGCACTTGCCAATAAGTACTCATTTGCATAAACGTAAAATGTGATAGCAAACCCCAGTTAAACTTGAGATAATTATTATATATTGTAAAATACTGTATCTGTACCTCCTTGCAACGTATCAGGTTCAGTAGTTTATATATCCATTTTTCACCATAAAAAGCGTATTTCGCGGGTTATTAACATCATGGAATGCTTGAGTTTTTGTATAGCCAAATCGATTGATTTAACACGAGTGGACAATCACTTTAAACGCTCGTCGACTGAATTTACTTCATTGAAGACCCGGGATGTTCTTAAATTAAGTGCCAACAACAATAAAGAACATACGATATTTGTTTTTAAAAATGGCACCGTGGTTTCCTGGGGAATCAAACGTTATCAAATTAATGATTATTTAAATACGATCAAACTCTTGATTGATAAACCCGTTACTCTTTTGGTACATGATGAATTCCACTACCAGTTCAGTGATAAGACCACGATAGAGCCACATGATTTTTTCGATGTGGATTGTTTAAACATTGAAGATGAAAGTGATGAACTCAAACTCAGTCTGTCTTATGGGTTTTCTCAATCAGTAAAATTACAATATTTTGAAACCATCATTGATGCGCTCATTGAAAAATATAATCCGATGATCCAAACCCTTTCACTAAAAGGTAAAATGGAAATTAGCCGCACACAAATACAACAGATTATTGGAGAAATTCTTGGTGCCAAAAGTGAAATGAATTTAATTAGTAATTTCCTTTATCATCCAAAATATTTTTGGCAGCATCCGACATTAGAAGAGCACTTTTCTATGCTGGAGCGCTACTTGCATATCCAAAGACGTGTCAATGCAATAAATCATCGGTTGGACACCCTTAATGAAATCTTTGATATGTTTAATGGGTATCTAGACAATCGACATGGGCATAACTTAGAAATTATCATCATTGTATTGATTATTTTAGAAATTGTCGTCGCCGTTTTAAACTTACATTTTTAATGAATTTCAACGTTAATGAGAGCAAATTAAGACAAAACCAGCTATTCTTTAAAAAAATGAATAATACTTATTAGATCAATTATGCTTAGTAATACAAACCAACTCAATGAAGCTCAACTCAAAGATCTAGAGCAATTAAGAGCCGTCTGTAGAAAAAAGGATGGTAGTGCACCTAATTTATATACTCATTTGCTGACACAAAAACGAAATTTGCCTACGGTTTTGTTGTATTATGACAAACACCATTTGGTGGGCTTTTTAAGTGTTTTCTTCTTTTATGAAGATGCCGTTGAAATCTCATTGCTTGTGCATCCAGATTATCGACGTAAAGGCATTGCTAAAAAAATGCTGCACCATATTTTACCGCTTGTGAAAGAACAAGGCTTTTTTAAATTGATTTTTTCTAGTCCTTCTCATGTAAATGATCAATGGCTCGCTGAGCGTGGATTTCTTTATATGCATAGCGAATACTATATGGAACGACATGATTTAAATCCCTTATTGGATTATAAAAAAGAGCTGACCTATCGTACAGCAACAGAGCAAGATATTCCTTTACTCTGTGTTCTCGATGAAGCGTGTTTCTTTAAAACCCAATCTGAATTAATTCCTCGTTTTGAACACATACTGAGTGATAGGACCTATCAAATAATATTGGCATTTGAAGAAAATCATCTTATAGGTAAAGCACACATACGCTGGCAACAGCATGGTGCAACCCTTTCTGATATCGCGGTTTTGCCTGTCCGTCAAGGCAAAGGTTTAGGAACGGCATTGATTTCTCACTGTATTAATTATGCTTTAAGCGAAGGCAAGCCCGAGCTCAATCTCGATGTTGAAACTCACAATCAAAAAGCACTAGACCTCTATACTCGACTCGGTTTTCTCACACAAAATTCGTGTGAATACTGGGAAATCGATCTCTACAAATTACAACAAATAGTAAAACCAAAACACACCCACTAATTGCATCATAATCACCCAGATGGCGAAAGCTAATTGAATTATATGCTCGCTATCTGGGCAAACATTTTTCTGTAAAATAAAACCTCATCGTAGTGCTTGACAGAATTTAAATCTGGCCTTTAGTATTGTCCTAAAAAAGTGGAACTATCACTTCGATAGCCGCTCTTTCGGCTTACATGGAAGGCTCCACACATTAAAAATTAAAAGGATCATAATGAAAAAAAGGGTTGTAATAACCGGCATGGAAATAACCTCTTCCATAGGAACAGGCGTAAATAAATTCTGGGAAGCAGCAAAACAGGGACAATGCGGAATAAAACGCATCCAAAGTTATGATCCTTCTGTGTATCCAACACAAATAGCAGGTGAAATTACTGATTTCTCCCTAGAACATCTTCCCGAGCTGAATAAAAATAAGCGTTACCCACGAGCAGCTCAATTCGCTCTTTATTGCACGCATAATGCAATAGAACAGTCAGGGCTTACTGCCCATGAACTCAGCAAAGCGGGAACCTTTATGGGAACTGGAATGGGAGGATATCCCGAATCAGAAACCAGTTATCAATTTTTCTTCGCTGACAATTGGCGAAAAATGCAACCGCTGACTGTGATCCGAGGAATGGCCAATTCCATTGCAAATTTTATTGCCATAGCATTTGGTCTGGGGGGCCCTAACTCAACGATTTCTAATGCCTGTATTTCATCAGCTGATGCCATAGGCACCGCCTATCATCAAATCGCTCATGGTAACATTTCCACTGCGATTTGTGGCGGTACTGAAGCACCAATTTGGGAATCAATGATGTCTGCCTGGTGTAAATTAAAAGTACTGTCTACGAACAATGAACAACCAACAAAAGCCTGCCGTCCATTTGATCTAAATCGTGCAGGGATGGTAATGGCTGAAGGTGCTGGGGTTTTAATTCTTGAAGAGTTAAATCAGGCTAAAGCACGCGGCGCTACTATTTTTGCCGAAATAATTGGTTTTGGCGCCAGCTGTGATGCATTTCATATTACGGTACCCTCTTCAGAAGGACAACAACGCGCCATTCAAGGTGCATTAGATGATGCAAAACTATCCCCGCGAGATATTCAGTATCTCAAAGCACATGGCACTGGAACGCCATTAAATGATAGGGTTGAAACACAAACCATTAAAGCAAAATTTGGTGAAAGAGCCTATGAGCTCCCCATCACCGCCCAAAAATCAATGATCGGACACGCAATTGGCGCTTCTGGTGTCATGGAAGTTATTTCCACCTCTCTTAGTCTGCAGCATGATTTGTTATTACCTACAATCAACTTAGAAACCGCTGATCCTGATTGTGATTTGGATTATGTGCCAAATGAAGCACGTAAAAAGGCTATTGATATCGTTCTATCCAATCATTTTGCCTTTGGTGGGGCTAATGTGGCCTTGATCTTACGCAGATATATAAGATAAAGCAGGTATCCCGTATTAACTCAGCGTAATACGGGGCTTAAAGTAAGAGATCTTCTCAATTCATTAATACATATAGCCTATGCTAAACATCAATGCCGTAGTGTATAAATGAGGCATACCTGGACCTTGGTTCAAAGTCGCGCCATCACCGCCTAAATAATTTTTACCCCAATCTGCAAACTCAGCGCCTACACCTAGTTGCCAGTTAGGAGTTAGCATTTTTTGCACACCAGCCCCAAGCGTATACGAAAAAGCCATCGTACTGGCCGTAGTAAACCAATATGTGGGATAAAGAACTGGATCGATTGTCGTAGGAGTCCAGTCATGGGCATGGTTCCAACCCACACCAAAACTACCACTCAGATAAGGCTGTAGGGTTTGAAAGCCACAAGCAACCAACTTACCTTTAAATTCGGCGCGAACGTGGCTTACTTTATACTGATAGGTATAAACATCGGGAACACCATTCACACCCACCGTACCCGAAAGCGAGGCATCACTAGCTGCTGCAACACCAAGACCAAATTGACCAATAACATCGCTCGCACCAATAAAATGCTGTAACCCAAAAAAGATTCCGCCTGTACCTAACCAATCGGATTTCGAATCGGCGATATAATAATTGTTCTGTGGTGGTGGAAAAGGATAAAGATACTGATCTTTCCCTGGATTAGACCAAGCTGGCCCTCCACTAACGATAATAATTGATGACCATACCTGGGGCAAAGCGGGAGCATAGGGATCTTCAGTAGCAAATACATTGATTGAAAAAAATGCACCAGCTCCTAAAGCGATTATTTTTTTTAACATACATATCCTTTTGATTTTTAATCATGAAATCCACAGCGTTCAGGCTAATTTTATACAGGATTTGGGTCTATTTTTCTATACTTCGCATATCAGAATTGAGCGTGCACGAAAGCATCTCTGCCATTCAGTTAGAAAATCGGGCTTATTGATTGCCTCCGTGTAAGCCCAATCTGGCCTTTCTTGTTTAATTCATTAAAAGGCTTGATTGTATGCTGAATTTTTATCAATATTGATCACATTCATATCGTCACTTTGGATTGTTATAATTATTTTTAGGGATAAAAAATGAGAACGAAACTTCGTCTTTTCGACACTGAAATTGAACTGAAAGAGTTCAGGCTACAGCCCCCGTCACTCAAGGTAATTTTTGTCGGAGATGGTTGCGGTAAAAGCTCTTTATTAAAAACACTTACTTCAGGAAAATATCCCTCCAATGTTAAAGCGACTATAGGCACAGATTTTTATCACCAATTGATTGAGCTCAATGACAGTAAAATAAATCTTCACATATGGGATATCCCCGGAGTAGCACGTTATGGAAATTTCTGCAGGGTGTATTTTAAAGAGACTGACATTGCAATTATCGGTTTTGATTTGACCAGAAAAGCAACGTTTGATAGTGCCATACAATGGCTAGAAGAAATTAATCAGCATTTAGATAGAAACAACCTGGGGAAAATTATTTTAGTTGGGCTAAAAAGCGATGCAGCACCTGATCCAGAATTAGATGTTGAAGAGCTAAATCATTTTGTTCAGGATCATAATTTATGTTACATGACCGCAAGTGCAAAAACAGGAAAAAATGTAGAAGAGTTATTCCAGCAAGCCGTGACATTAAAAATGGAATCATTAAGTCTGAAAGAAGAAACTTCAGCTGATGATTATCAAGCTGACGTGGATGCCCTATTTTATAGGGTGGTGCACTATTAGAACCTTGAGATACTCCAGCAAAAACCACTACCTTAGCCTATCCTTTGTAAGAAAATGAAGCCTCCTAAAGCATAGCAATGGAGGTTTCTTGGGTATATAATCGGCTATTTTACAAAAAAAGGCCAACAAATGAGTTATTCACTAGCTGATATAGCAAACAAGGTACAAGGGGCAGTCATAGGTGATGACTCAATAAAGGTTTCTGTCTTATCATCGATTGACGACATTGCCCCCGGAAGTATAGTGTTTGCTGATAGTAACGACAAAGTGAAATTAGCCGAAGCATCAGAAGCAGCTGCCATATTAGTCAGCGAACAAGTTTCTGTTTCAAAAAAAACATTAATTCAGGTAAAGCATCCATTTAAAGCCTTTATTACGTTGATGCACCATTTCAATCCCCCACAAAAAACGCTTCCTGGCATTCATCCCACTGCGGTCATTGGTGAAGGAGTGCAATTGGGAAATGAAGTCTTTATAGGTCCTTATGTAGTGATTGAAGCAGGCAGTATTATCGGAGATCACAGTATTTTAAAGAGCCATATTCATATTGGTTGTGAAGTGACTATAGGTGCTAACACCACCATTCATCCCCATGTTACCGTATACGATAAATGCCAAATTGGCTCCAGAGTCATCATTCATGCCTCTACGGTTGTAGGCTCTGATGGATTTGGTTATACCTTTGTTGATGGCAAACATCTTAAAGTGCCTCATGTCGGACATGTCCAGATTGAAGATGATGTAGAAATAGGCGCAAATACCGCAATTGATCGCGCCACAATGGGAGCAACTGTTATTGGCGAAGGAACTAAAATTGATAACCTAGTCCAGGTAGCCCATTCTGTTAAATTAGGTAAGCATAATATTCTATGTGGTTTTACTGGTATCGCAGGCAGCACCACTTCAGGAAACCATGTGATTTTTGCTGCCAATGTTGGGGTGAGTGATCATGTACGCATTGATGATGGAGTAATATTAGGTGCTCGTACTGGAGTACCACCTAACAAACATCTGAAAGAAGGAAATGTTTATTTAGGAAACCCAGCGCGTCCCAAAGATCTTGCTATCCAACATGAGCTCGGAGTGAATCGAATTCCTTTAATGCGCAAAAATATTAAAGCACTTTCAGAGCAAATTGATTTATTGAAGAAACAACTTGCCAAAGAAGAGGCAGAGTAACTATGACATCTCCCTTGATTCTCATTGATGGTTCATCCTATTTTTTTCGCGCATTTCATGCACTACCGCCTTTAACTAACTCTAAAGGCCAACCCACCGGAGCCATCTATGGGGTAGCCAACATGATTAAAAAGCTCATCAAGGACTATCAGCCCGAAGAATTAGCTGTGGTCTTTGATGCCAAGGGGAAAACATTCAGAGATGATTGGTATCCAGAATATAAAGCTCATAGGCCACCCATGCCTCATGACTTAAGCATCCAATTTGCCCCTTTAATCCAGCTTTTACAAGCCATGGGACTGCCCATATTGATTATTGAAGGGGTTGAAGCAGATGATGTGATAGGGACCTTAGCAAAACAAGCCACAGAACAAGGAGTTTCAGTGGTCGTTTCTACGGGCGATAAAGACATGGCCCAGCTGGTTAACGAACATATTACGCTCATCAATACCATGAGCAATACCAGCATGGACATTGCAGGAGTCCAAGAAAAATTTGGCGTTACGCCAGCACAGGTCATTGATTATCTGACACTTATTGGTGATACCGTAGATAATGTTCCTGGTGTCAACAAATGTGGACCGAAAACAGCGGTCAAATGGCTTAGCGAATATCAAACATTGGATAACCTCATCCAACATGCAGACGCCATTGGTGGTAAAATCGGAGAGAACTTACGTGCAAGTATCCCCCAACTGCCCCTATCCAAAAAATTAGTAACCATCAAAACGGATGTTGATTTGCCTCTCAAATGGGGTGAGTTAAAACCTCAGCCAATGGATAAAGAACAACTCATTGATTTAACACGTGAATTTGAATTCAAAAACTGGCTTAAAGAACTCTTAGGAGCAGAAGGAAACTCCTCCGCGAACAAACCAAGTGTATCCAGTATACCTTTTGAAATAATTACGACAAACCACCAATTAAATCATTTGCTCAATCAATTGGAGCAATGCCAAGTATTTTGTATCGATACAGAAACAACCAGCATAGATATTATGTTAGCGGAGCTTGTTGGCATTTCCTTGGCAATTGAAGAAGGAAAAGCCGTGTATATTCCGTTCACCCATACGGATGGCACAGTACAATTAATTCGCGAAGAAGTGTTAACTGCATTAAAACCCATTTTAGAAAATCCCCAGATAAAAAAAATTGGTCAAAATCTCAAATACGATTATTCTGTTTTGAAAAATCATGGCATCACGCTAAACGGCATCAGTTATGACACGATGTTAGAGTCTTACGTACTCAACAGCGCTGCTGGTCGTCACGATATGGACTCATTGGCTTTAAAATATCTGGGACACAAAGCAATTAGTTATGAGGAAGTTGCTGGCAAAGGGGCAAAGCAGTTGCGTTTTGATCAGGTTCCTGTTGATAAAGCAGCAGCTTATGCCGCAGAAGATGCAGAAATAACCTTGCAACTTCATAATAAACTCTTCCCGTCGATCCCAGAACCCGTACTCAGTGTATTCAATGAAATAGAAATGCCGTTGGTTACCATACTTGCCGATATGGAACGTTTAGGGGTACTCATAGATTGCGTGACTTTGGAACAACATGGAACTCGCTTGAAAGAACGTATCCATGCATTGGAGCAAGAAGCCTTACAACTAGCGGGCAAACCATTTAATCTGAACTCCCCAAAACAATTACAAGAAATTCTCTTCGATTCACATAAGCTGCCCGTAATTGCAAAAACCCCAACGGGACAACCTTCCACAGCAGAATCGGTATTACAAGAGCTGGCTTATGATTATCGCCTTGCCGCAGTGATTCTTGAATACCGCAGCCTAACAAAACTGGTCTCGACCTACATCGACGCATTGCCTAAAAAAATGAATCCACAAACGCATAGAGTCCACACCTCCTATAACCAGGCCGTTGCGGCCACAGGCAGATTGTCCTCGAGTGAACCCAATTTGCAAAACATTCCTATCCGCAGTGAAGAAGGACGCCTGATTCGTACTGCATTTATAGCACCCGAGAACTACCTTATCCTTGCAGCCGACTATTCGCAAATCGAATTACGAATTATGGCGCATTTATCACAAGATGAAAATTTGTTAAAAGCCTTTGCTCAGGGTTGGGATATTCACGCAGCAACTGCCAGCGAAATCTTTCAAACACCGCTAGAAGCAGTCAGCAGCGAACATCGTCGTCGCGCTAAAGCAGTCAACTTTGGTCTGATTTATGGCATGTCTGCTTTTGGCCTGGCAAAACAAATTGGTGTCGAACGTCAGGACGCACAATATTACATTGATACTTATTTCCAACGTTACCCTAAAGTTTTGGAATACATGAACCGCACCCGCCAACAAGCTCACCAGCTCGGTTACGTCGAAACCTTATTCGGTAGACGTTTGTATTTACCAGAAATTAATACGCGCAATATGATACGACAAAAAGCAGCCGAACGAACGGCAATTAATGCGCCGATGCAAGGAACTGCGGCAGACATTATTAAAAAAGCCATGATCTCCATCGCGAAATGGCAAAAGGAACAAAAAAATCCTCCAGCAAAAATGATCATGCAAGTCCATGATGAGTTGGTTTTTGAAGTACATCATACTCAAGTAGAAGTCAGTAAAAAAATAATTCGTGACTTGATGGAACATGCGGTTATGCTCTCCGTGCCCCTGGTAGTTTCTATTGGCACAGGCGCGAATTGGGATGCGGCTCATTAACGTATTGCTCGTACTTCTTTTGTAGCCTGGGTGAAACGAAGTGAAACCCGGGTTACGCTCCTGCAAACCGTCACCCAGTCTACTACTGTTAGGAAAATATAAAATCTTAAAAAGGGATTGAACTTAACTATGGAATACAAAGCGATGGGACTATCTCAATTTATGTATGGTGTGTTGCCCAGTAAATGTTCAATGCATCACCATATTCCAGAGGTTTAATAATTTGTCCTCTTACATTTAAATCTTTAATGGCCAACTTATTTTCTTTCGTATAAGCATTTGTCAGAATAAATACTTCGGTAAAAGCTAATGAAGGATCCTTGCGAATAATTTTTAACAAATCAATTCCATTGACTTTGGGTACATTAATATCGAGAAGGATCACCTTCGGATGGATTTTTTCTTGTCCGTCACGCCCAAATAGCTTATTTAATGCTTCTTCCCCATTTGAGGCAATTTCAATAGCACAAGATTCTTTAACTTTTTTAAATATTCGCTTTACACCCTCGACGTCAACGATATCATCCTCGATATACAAAATATCTACGGTGTTTTTGTGGGTTTCCATAACCATTCTCCTTCCGCATTCCCATACTTTAAATGAATAATAAAAGTCTGCGGAACTCAGGAAATATTCTCGCTAAAAAACTTAGCCAGTATCGATGTCAAATCTTAAATTAATTATAGTACTAAAAATTAATCAATTTTGAAAAAAATTAAATTTATTGCCTATAATTTATAGTACATAAAGATTAGGAAGAAATTATGTATGAGTTAGATAAATCAATTCATTTCATGCTCATAGATGACGATGCGATTGATATTAAAGACATGCAAAGAACCTTTAAAAAAAATAATATCGATAATCCTCTTCATGTTGCAACTAATGGATTAGAAGCATTAAACAAATTATTAGGGCAAAATGGCGAGAAAAAAATTCACCCCACACCGAAAATAATCATCCTGGATATTAATATGCCTAAGATGAATGGCATCGAATTTATAAAAAATGTCCGCGCCAATAAAAATTTAAGATCCATGCTAATTTTTATTCTTACGACATCAAATAGCGAAAAGGACAAAATAGATGCATACAACTTGAATGTTGCCGGCTACATTGTAAAACCTTTTCAAATTTCACGATTTATGGAAATAATTTCATCGTTACATCACTATTGGAATCTGCTTGAGTTTCCTAGCAAAAATGCAAGTTAGAACTGGTCAATATTTTTTTTACCGAGCTGTTTAGGCCAAGTAAATGACATTGTAGTTCCTTTTCCGAGTTCCGATTGCACCATAATTTTTCCACCTTGAAATTCGACAATTTTTTTCACAATACTCAAGCCAACACCAGTAGACTCCAATTCATCTCTTGATTTAAGCGTTTGAAACACAACAAAAATTTTATCAAAAAACTCAGATGCAATTCCCGGACCATCATCTTTAATAGTAAACAGATAAAATGCTCCCAACGGTTTAACCTCTACAGTAATAAGCCCTTTTTTCCTATGGTGATGTTTTATGCTGTTATTGAGCAAATTGGATAACACCTGCACTAACGGGATCTTCGCTGTTTTAAAAATAGGTAATCGTTTAGGATAGAGAATCGTAAACTGACCTTCAGGATTAATGTTTTCAATGATCTCTTTTAAAACTGTTTTAACATTCACAAGTTCAATATTCAAATCAACACGCCCTGCGCGCGAATATTGTAATATTCCATCAATTAAGTTGGACAGACGTAACGTGCGTTGACGTAATAATGCCAAATGTTCCTTTGACTTATCATCTAATTTGTCAGCACTATCTTCTTCAATCCAGGTAGCTAATCGTTCGATTGCGCGTAAAGGCGCCTTTAAATCATGTGAAGTAATATAGGCAAACTGTTCCAATTCTTCATTAGTCTTAATGAGTTGATCTTCAATTTGTTTCGCTTCTGTAATATCTTTGGAAATGGTGAGAAAGCCAATAGGATTACCTATATCGTCTCGACGTAAGGTTAAAGTGATCGAAGCAAAAAAATGGGACCCATCTTTACGAACTCGCTCAAACACCTCTTCGGCTTTACCCTCCGCCAACGCTTTTTGCATAAACGCCTGTGCGGCCCCAGATTTCAGGTCTTCGGATAGATGCAAAATAAGAATATTTTTTTTATTCACCATTTCAGATGCCTGGTACCCATAATTGCGATAAGCGCCTTCATTCCATACGATTATTTTTCCATTTAAATCAGTAGCAACGATAGAGTATTCAATGGAGCTTTCCAGTATGTTTTGCAAAATACTTTTTGCATAAAATGTTTCTTCCGTTTTAATGGTTTGTACCTCCAAATTAAGCATGCTTTTTTCTGCGGGTACGCTCTCTTCTCTCGAATCTTTTTGAGTCACTTTTAATTGTTCACTTAAAGAACCAGAAGTATTCTTTCTACTTGTCTTTTTATCTCCACGTATTCTGTGTGTTTTTTGATCGGTAGAGTTTTGCATCCGTCCATAATCCATAGCACGTTCCTTAAGAAATAGATCTTACTCATATGTCCACAACAGTAGAATAACTATAATTATAGCGTGTCTTTGGCGCACTTGCCGATTTCGCAACGCGTACGCCCGGATAAAAATGGATGCAAAACCAAACAAAATTCAGCGTGCTGAGCCGCTACTTAGATATAATCAAGGTGATAACTGGCTTGTCTTTTAGCACGAGTTACATGTGAAAATGTTTGTTGCTGTTCATTGGCCGCTTCATCAAAATAATAAGCCCAAGTTTTTTGAATGCATTCTGGCCTTACTGTTTTTGCCCAAGTATTGTACTCGTTTACTAAACGATTATATTGCACAAAAACCTTAGCAAAAGCCCCACGCATAAATTCGGAGTCTGACCAAGCGATTAAAGGAAGATGAGGATATTTTTGCAGAATAGCTGCTGCAAGCTGGGGACCGTGAGTAGATGATTCATCGATCAAATTCAACTCACCATCAATGATAACGAGATCGGGCAGCTGAGTTTCAATACACGACAAAGCATCTTGACTGTTATTCACAACATCTATTGATACCGATGCAACTACTGACTCTATGAGTCGAGACAAGCAAAATGCATTAACAGCATTGTCTTCAATAATTAATACACGCATCGCATCCGGGCTCCCTGTTAGTTCAGGATCAAGTATAAAGATCAAACCTTAAGGAAGAATTAAGAAATTATTTTTAGGAAGATTTATTTTTTATTTTTATAATATTTAGGTTTTATTCACACTAAAAAGAGGATGAAGTTATGTTGGATATTAAAACTGAGGTACTTAAAGCCGAAAGTAGAATTCGCACCCACATTCGTGAAACCCCTTTAGATTTTTCAGTTCCGCTCAGTCAGTTAACGCATGCAAATCTTTATTTAAAATGTGAAAATTTGCAATATACAGGTTCATTCAAAGTCCGTGGAGCATTGAATGCCCTATTGTCTTTAAGTAAAAAGCAACAAAATGGCATTGTAGCCGCATCAACAGGAAATCATGGTGCTGCTGTTGCCTATGGCTTACACCAACTCAATCTCCCTGGGGTTATTTTTGTGCCTGAAAATGTATCCTTCGTCAAAAAGGAAAACATCAGTTTTTATACTGATTCGCTTCAACTCTATGGAAAAGACTGCGTTGAAACGGAGTTACATGCGATAGATTATGCAAAACAACATAATATGGTCTACGTATCACCCTATAACAATACTGAGGTGATTGCAGGCCAAGGAACTCTTGGTGTAGAACTCACGCGGCAACTTGAATCCATTGATGTTCTCTTTGTACCTGTGGGCGGAGGTGGTTTAATTGCGGGCATTGCGGGATACATTAAAGCGGTCTCCCCTAAAACGAAAATTATAGGATGTTTGCCAGAAAACTCTCCAGTGATGTCAGAGTCAGTCAAAGCAGGGAAAATTATTTCGATGAACACGTTGCCAACTCTTTCTGATGCGACCGCAGGAGGAATAGAACCTAATTCGATCACACTTGATTTGTGTCGTGATTACGTTGATGAGTTTGTTTTAGTCTCGGAAAATGAAATTCAAGCGGCATTATTAACCATCTTAAGTATGCATCATTTATTAATTGAAGGTGCTGCCGCCGTAGCTCTGGCCTCATTCTTAAAATGTGCAGAACACTTTCAAGGTAAAAACGCAGTGGTTATTTTAAGTGGTGCCAATATTAGCTTAGAAACATTAAAGAAAGTGATCATGTAACTGACTTGTGGCCGCGAACGTATATCTCGAGTAGGCTGGGCTGATAAGCCCAGCGCTTGTGAATTATAAAACACTAACGTCCGCCGCCACCGACTCCGCCCATGCCACCATGTCCACCACCACCTGCTCCTGAGCCTTCTCCACCATAACCCTTTTCACTATTTGATGAAACAGTGTGATTGGTGGCACAGGAGGTAACAAACAAGGGAAGCCCAATGAAGCAAAAAACAAGCATCGCTCTTTTCAATAAGTTCATTGTTGACATAGTTTTTCCTTATGAATATTTATTTCCTTATAGCGCTTTTACCGATTTTGTTCATAATAAACTATAGCTCCTTTTTTAGGGTCTGTAGATAATTCGCTAGTCTGCCATTAATGCATCAATTACCTTCCATGACTTTTCAATATCCAACGGGTTGGTGCCAGATAATCCAGCACACACAATCAGCGCTTTCCATAATGCCCATCCACGGGCACGCGCCCATGTTGCCTTATCAAGTTGCAGTGTTTTACGAAACACCTCTCGACTCTCCGCATTCAAAAAAGTCCACGCAATCACTAAATCGCAAGCAGGATCACCGATTGCTAATTGGCCAAAATCAATCACCGCACAAAGACGCCCCTCTTTAACTAACAAATTACCTGGAGCAATATCTCCATGTACCCAAACGGGGGCAGATGACCAGGTCTCACTAAGTGCCTCAGACCACATCGAAGAAACAGCCACTGTATCTATTTGTTGGCGCAAAATTTTAATTGCTTCTTGTGTCTCTGCATCATAAGTGGTCAGTGCACCTCCACGGTAGAAACTGTGCTCACCAGCTACTGGGCCACCTTTGCTGTCAATCCTTTGTAATTGCTGCAAAAATTGAGCTAAATCAGCAGCAAATAAATTCAGATCCTCAATACGCGCCATTGACGCGGTTTGTCCCTCTATCCAACGATAAATTGACCACGGCCAAGGATAGTCCGCTGTGGGTGCACCTTTTGCGATGGGTGTAGGAATTGGCAAAGACAAATGTGGTGCCAGATAAGGCAACCAATACTGTTCTTTTTCTACTTGCTGTGTATAAGATGCATCGCTTGGAAGGCGAACTGTCATTTCCGTACCCAAATGAAAAGTTCTATTGTCCCAACCACTGAACGCAACCGGTTTAATGGATAAAGCAGACCATTGTGGAAATTGTAAATGAATCAGTTGGCGAACCAGTGAAACATCAATATGTACTGTCATAGTCATCCCCGCAAAATGCGGTATTGGGTCAATTGTTAGCTAAAAATAGATTCACCTATATCTCAGCATCATGGGCCAATAGACGTCGATTCGCACGAAAATACGTTGCAGGCGAGTATTCCAATAAATCAGATAGTTTTTCCATATAAATACATGCAAAGCGATCGACTTGATAGGCAAAATAACTTTCTTCCGCTCCAGCGCGAAAAATACGTTCCCATTTTGGATTAAAATGAGTTTGTTGTTCTTTTAATAATTTTGTAACTTCTGCATCGATCTTACTGATTTGCGCCTGCAGCTCTTGAATTTGATGGCTGTATTGTTTTGATCCTTCATCGATCATTTTGGTATATAGATTAACGTATTGCTGTTCTAAATCCTTTTTTACATCCATGGCTTCGCTGATTTTTTTCTCGATAGGCATTGCCCGTGCTTGGGCCGCTATTTCTTCCCCAAGCTCTTCAACAACCAAAGCAGTACGCCAATTACAATCTTTCTTTAATCGTAAAATATCACCATAAATATGATCGCCAATATAAAGAATTTCATCGCCACGGACATGCAAATCTTCCGTAAATTTTTTAGCATTACCCCCTTGATACACTCCAGGAACTATAGGCCCTATCATGTTAGTCATTGTTCCATTCACCGGATTAATCGATAAAAAGCGGAGATTATCGTAAAAAAATCGGGGTTTATTCGCTAAGGTAATGACAAATTCAAATAAATTAATCCAGCTCTCACCCTTCTTTAGAAAAGGGTTAATCGCATACTCTAGCAACAGCTTTGTATACGCATAATCTGAATTAGTCAGAACAAATATTTTTTTCCCATGATGGATAAAATGTCTCAAACCCTCAACTAATGCGCGTTCTTTTATCACATATGTAGGCAAATTTTTGCTAATGATGGTTTTCAAGCTACCATCGGAGTGTACTTTATCCACACAAAACTGCACGTCTTGGGCGATGGCTTGATAGCTAGGAATTTGCTCCGGATACAGGCTGTCCTTTAATTCGACCAACTGGCCATATAGAACACAAAAGGCAATTGAAAAAGCCGTGTCGATTGCCATATAATTGGGATCACTTAAATCAACATAGATACTTCGATAAATTTTCTGTTGCTCGGCAAAATCAATTTGTTTGGTGCCATGATAGCTTTGTCGAATTGCCCCATAGCGACTCAACTTTAAAATATTGCCGTTCTTACTATCAATCACCAAACCACGAATTGCATCATGATAATTAAAATTCAGCTTTTTAATTTGTTCAGGATAATGCTTGACCTCGACTAATTGTTCTTTGACGAGCTGATAAACCAAAGATTCAAAATTCTCAGAATTATAACGAATCAAGGTATGGTCCATATCCAAACCAATTAACTTGATTTTTTTCATGTTCAGAATTCGATTTACATAAACTTTATGTTCATTCATTAGCCTAAAACCTATTTGTTATTGTAGCCTGGCTACAAGCAGCCAAGCTACATGCTGAATACCGCGCTATTTCACACGCTTCACGCCATCCTGAGAAGCCAACAAAACAACATCCGCACTACGGTGTGCAAATATGCCGTTTTCAACAACGCCGGTTATGCGATTAATGCGCTCCTCTAAATCTAGAGGTTCATTGATTGTTAAATTAAACACATCGAGAATAATATTACCATTATCAGTAATAAATCCTTCTCTATATTCTGGGTCACCGCCTAATTTTACTAATTCTCGAGCGACCATACTTCTGGCTAAAGGAATTACTTCAACAGCAACTGGAAAACGCCCTAAGTGCTTTACCAGCTTTGAATCATCCACAATACAAATAAATTGTTCCGCCAGCTGAGCTACAATTTTTTCACGAGTATGCGCACCGCCACCGCCTTTGATCATTGCGCCATGTTCAGTCACTTCATCAGCACCATCAATATAAATGGGTAGTTCCTGTATCGAGTTTAAATCAATAACGGGGATACCTTCCTTTTTTAATAAAGCCTCTGTCGCTTTAGAGCTTGATACACACGCATCAATTCTGTGTTTTATAGTAGCCAATTCTTTAATAAAGAAATTCACTGTGGATCCGGTACCGACACCGACCACCATGTCATCTTCGATAAATTGCAATGCGGCTTTTGCCGCTTTTATTTTTAATTCACTCATGAAGAACTGCTCCCTTTTCGTTGCCTTACAATTTCATATAAAGACACACCGGTAGCTACCGAAACATTCAAACTGGATACACTACCTGCCATAGGTAAAGAGAATAAACCATCGCAGTGCTCCCGTGTCAGTCGACGTAGCCCTTCACCCTCAGCGCCCATTGCAATTGCGATGGAGCCAGTGCAGTCTGTTTGATACAGTGAGCTGGTTGCCTCACCAGCGGCCCCATAAATCCATACCCCATGTTCCTTTAAAAGATCCATGCTACGTACCAAATTAGTGACTCTGACTAAAGGTATCGCCTCTGCTGCACCACATGCAACTTTACTGACCACAGGAGTAATGCTGGCACTTTTGTCTTTGGGAATCACTACAAAATCAACCCCTGTTGCATCTGCCGTGCGCAAACACGCGCCCAAATTATGAGGATCAGTAACGCCATCAAGAATAAGAATTAAAGCAGGCTGTTTGCTGGATTCCAATAAGGCAAGCAAATGGGACTCATTGTAATCAGGTAACGAAGAGGCTGTTGCAACGACACCTTGGTGGGCAAAATCAGCAAAGCGCTGATTCATTTTTTGCATACTCAAATGCTCCATACTAACACCTGCTTGTATGGCTTTTTCAATAATATCCTGTAATCGTTTGTCTGTTCTGTCTTCACTGATATAGAGTTTTTTAGTCACTCGATGTGGGTTGGCTAACAAAGCAGAAACCGCATGCACCCCATAAACATACTGCTCACTCATGACTCGGTGTTTCCTCTACTGGCTCAAAATCAATTTTACGTTCATCTAAATCAACACGGGCAACTAATACCGTCATTCTGTCTCCCAAATGATACACCTGACCACCACGTGTTCCAATTAAACGATGTTTTACGGAGTCAAAAGTATAATAATCATTTTTTAACGAGGTCACATGAACCAGGCCTTCAACATAAATGTCATCCAGCTCTACAAAAATTCCAAAACCAGTCACTGCAGAAATTCGGCCTTTGAATACTTGCCCTAACTTATCTTGCATGTATTCACATTTTAACCAAGCAACCACTTCTCGTGTCGCTTCATCGGCACGCCGTTCAGTCATCGATGCATGTTTGCCTAAGCGGTTCATATCGTCATGAGTATATTCAAATTCATGAATTGGTTTTTTATCCAATAAATAACCTATTGCACGATGAATTAATAAATCAGGATAACGGCGAATAGGGGAAGTAAAATGCGTATAGGCGGAATAGGCCAGACCAAAATGTCCTTCATTCGCTTCGACATACTGTGCTTGTTTCAGGGAGCGGAGCATTACCGTTTCAATGAGATGTTTATCGGGTCGGCCTTCGATGGCATTCATCGTACGCTGGAAATCTTTAGGTCCTGGTTTTTTCCCACCTCCTAATTGTAATCCCAACTCACCTAAAAACTGTCTTAATGCAGTCATTTTATCTTGTTCGGGAGCAGCATGTACTCGATATAGTGTAGGGATCTTAGCTTTTTCTAAAAATCGTGCCGTCGCAACATTCGCAGCCAACATACATTCTTCAATCAATTTGTGTGCATCATTGCGAATCACAGGGACAATGCATTGAATTTTTTTATTTTCATCAAATTCGATGCGTGTTTCCGTTGTCTCGAACTCCATAGCCCCGCGAAGTTTACGAGTAACTAAGAGCACCTGATACAAATCATAAAGCGACTGCAATGTAGGCCATAAGGAGGAATGTTGTTCATCCGTAGCCCCCTGCGCAAGCCAAGAGCCAACTTGGGTATAGGTTAATCGGGCATGTGAATGAATAACTGCTCGATAAAAACGGGAACGAGATATTTTACCATCATCGCTGATCGCCATCTCTGCAACCATACACAGACGGTCGACGTGGGGATTTAGCGAACATAAACCATTGGATAACGCTTCTGGCAACATAGGAATGACTTTACCAGGAAAATAAACTGAGTTACCTCGACGCGCGGCTTCTTTATCCAATGCTGAATCTTGCATCACATAATTACTGACATCAGCAATTGCAACATACAATTGGAAACCGCCTTTAGGTTTTTTATAACAATAAACTGCATCATCAAAATCTTTAGCATCTTCGCCATCTATCGTCACAAAAGGCAATCCACGCAAATCGGTGCGCCCCTGGATTTGTTCTTCGGTGACATGCTGTGGAATTTTTGCTACTTGGATGCTCACATCCTCAGGCCATTCAAATGGGATTCCATGGGCATAAAGTGCAACTTGAATTTCCATGCCTGGAGCCATATGCTCACCTAAGACATGAATTATTTTACCTATAGCCTGAGCTCGTTTACTGGGAAAGGCAATTAATTCGACCAAAACAATTTGTCCATTTTTTGCACCGTCCACCATTTCTGGTGGAATAGAAATATCCTGGGTCAAATGTTTGCTATCTGGCAACACAAAACTGACGCCATGGTCTGTAAAAAACCGGCCAACAATAGTCGCATTAGCATGCTCAATCACTTCGTGAATTTTCGCATCAGGTCTTCCTCGACGATCCACGCCAACTTGATAGGCAAGGACAACGTCTCCATGCATCACTGCCCGCATTTCTTTAGCAGACAAAAACATGTCTTCTGCACCGTCGTCAGGAATAAAAAAGCCAAAACCATCGGGATGTCCCTGGACTGTGCCACGTGATAGGTTAATTCGTTGCATCAAACAAAAGCGCCCGCGTCTGTCTTGCATGATTTGCCCATCGCGCAGCATGGCCTTGAGCCTAAATCCCATAGACTCTTGTTTGCGTTCGTCTCGTATTTGTAATTTATCGAATAGCTGATTGCGCGACATGGGCTTACCGTATTCATTAAGAACGTCCATGATGAATTCGCGGCTAGGAACAGGATCGGTGTATTTTTCACTTTCCCGTTTATAAAAGGGATCTTTTGATTTCTTGCTCACGTATATCCTGTTTATATTTTGTTGTCATGGTATTTAATTACCCATCATCCGCTCAGTTCTACCACTTATCTCTGAAAGTAGCAAGATAAGTGGCAAACAGCATACTTAGTGCTTAGCTGCAGGAATTACAAATCCGCGCGCGCCTACTGCTGCAGTTAATGCAGATAAAGACATATCTTCTGCAGCCCAGAACGTAGAGCCTTTGTCACTATCGGGAATTTTCACCCCTTTCCATTTACACACCGCAATCAGACCTTTACAAGGTGCTTGTTGTTCATGTCCGGGTTTGGATTCAATGCAATTTAAAGCAAATGGACCTTTATTCAAGGCTAATGCAGACCAATTACCACCTTGTAACCTCGTTGTCCAACCAGCACTAGCACCAGGATTAGTCACGGGATGGGTGATCCATAAATCTGAGGAAGTGAGATTATGAATAAACACCAAACTGCTATTTTTAGCTTGTAGCGTTACGGATTCCCCCTGAACCGCAACTGCTTGGCATCCAGCAGGTAAAGTTGATTCAGCGGCAGCACAAAAAGATAATAATACAAAACTCAAAAAAGCGACAATCCTCATGACTTTCTCCCTAATAAAATAGAAAACCGTTTATGCAACATCAAAAAAACAGCTATCAAAATAAAATTATATAATTAGCCTATGTTGCTTGCCAGTCTTACTTGTTAAAATCACTCTAACTTTTCTTTGACCAATGTAACAAATATGCATATCTGGATAGATGCCGATGCGTGCCCCAAAGTAATTAAAGAAATTTTGTTTCGTGCCGCAGTACGTACAAAAACACCACTCACTTTAGTGGCTAACTCTTTTCTTACTTATCCTAAGTCACCCTTCATCCGCTCAGTGCAAGTCACTAAAGGGTTTGACAGTGCGGACCATTATATTGTGGCGCACATAGAACCTTATGACTTAGTGATTACCGCTGACATCCCTTTGGCGGCAGACGTTCTTGCCAAAAAAGGGCTCGCGATTAATCCACGCGGAGAAGAATATACCGAAAACACCATCAAGCAACGCCTAAATTTAAGAGATATGCACGAACAATTACGTGCAACAGGACAGTTTTCAGGAGGCCCTGCGGCATTAAGTATCAAAGAAAAAACCGCTTTTGCCAATGCTCTGGATCGATGCTTAGCAAAGAAAATACAAAAATAACCACACGTTTGTACTCTTTCGTAAACGTATGCCTGCCCAGAAAAACCTCTGTCATTGAACAGACGTAGCTCGCACCTTCGCGTTTACATGAGCCTCATTAAAATTTGACAAATAATTCGCAACAACCTAGATTTTAGATATGCTCAAGGAAGATGGTGCACTGGCATGAAACTGCTTCGGCATATCCTGTTTCTTATCATATTAACGAGTTACACTTTCGCTTACAGCACTCCTATTGTCGTCGGTGTTTCTAAATCTGCGCCGCCTTTTTCTGCCGTAGATGGCAGCAATCATTATTTTGGTTTTTGTGTCGATCTCATGAATGAATTATGCAAACGGCTGCATGAAACGTGTCAATATAAACCGGTTACCCTAAACAACCAAATGGATGCATTGGCTTCAGGAGACATAGACATTACCTTTACACCAGCCCCCATACCGCAAACCATATCACAAAATTACATTTACAGTTTGCCCTATATGACCAGCAACGGACAATTTTTAACCTCATCTCCCAACATAAAAACAATTGCAGATCTGAAAAACAAAAGAATAGGGACCGTACAAGAAAGCCGCCTTCACGACACGCTTTTACTGTATACAAGTAAAGAGAATATCAAAGAATATCCAAAAATTTCGCTTATGATTATGGCCTTACTCAATAATGATGTAGATGCAATTATAATGAACATTAATATCTTTAAATACCTTACCATTAATAAAGTAATTAATTTTCAAACAGTAGGACGTCCTATTGTTCTGGGAAATGGATATGGAATAGTGACGCTCCCCAAAAATGCCACACTAATTCAGAGAATCAATAAAGCGTTATTAGAAATGGAAAATGATGGAACCTATGAAGCCATTTATAATAAATACTTCGGTTCCAATTTGTAGCTCTATGCAGTATGGGGTAAACTGGCACCCATTTTTCAAAAATACAGGATAAAACATGCCAGATAGTATTCATGTCGCAGAAATCACCGACCTACACAAAAATTCCATCATCACCTGGAAAGCATCGGGCATAGTACATCAACACCAAGAGTTTTATCGCTTAGTTGAAGATAATCATGCATTTAACTACCAACTCTGGCATGCAGAGGATAGAGCACGCCGCGATGATCAAGGATATGAGTTTGTATATCAAGCAAAGCGAGAAATTGACCGTTTTAATCAATTGCGTAATAACCGCATGGAGGCAATGGATGAATGGCTTTTTAACCAACTGCAACCAGCACACTTTAAAATATGCCCAGTGCACTCTGAGTCGCCTGGAATGATCATTGACCGCCTGTCTATTTTATCCCTAAAATCGTACCATATGGAGCTCCAAACCAAGCGCGAAGATGCCACAGAAGAACATCGTACGAGTTGTGCCCATAAATTAATGACCATTAATCAACAATTGGAACAATTAGCCCAGTGTTTTAAAGAGTTGCTTGAAGAAGTCAAAGCGAAAAAACGTACGTTCAGAATCTATCAGCAATTTAAAATGTATAACGATCCTAATCTAAACCCCGAATTGTACTGCCGCCAGTAGTTGCAACGTGATGAGTTAGAGCATTGTCGCTTTTTGAATGTGTCATTTTTCCAGATGGTGAATTAGATGCTGTATCTTTATGAAAGAAGAAATTGTAAAGTGAAAAAGATGAACCGGATCGTGGCAGGGAATCAGGGGCTCTTCTTTTAGCAGGCTCACTTGATTCCCTTGGGGACTCTGTTTTTATTTTGTCCTTATCCACCGACACATTTGGACCAGGTTCTTTATCTTTGGAAGGACTAACCTGGCCTAGAGGCGGACGCCCCAGTCCACGCGCCAAAGCTCTAAGACCTAGAATTAATGAAAATAAGACCGCATTAGCTATCGCCAATATACCCATTATTGGAACATCATGGTAATGCCCTTCGGGATCCTCTTCCTGGAGAGCAGATGTTGCAAAATTAGAGAAATTATTTCCCTTAGATAGACCAGAGGCAAAACAACGAAACACTTCAAACCATTCTTGAAAAAAACTCTGCGGCGAAGAACTGGGATTACTGCCGTTTTTTAATGAGGACTTAAAGCTCTCTGCGGTTAAATACTCAGCATCATTTTGTGCCTCGATATTCGCCTTCATCTTCTTTATTTGATCATAAGGACACTCTTTTTCATTCTCTGCTTTTTGCTTTTGAACATGCTGATGATGACTGTGCAGCATAAAAGCAGTCATTCCAATCATTAACACCAAACCAGAAACAATAAATGCAGCCAGTAACGCAGGTGGAAAGGCACTGGCGGTAACTAAGAATACCGAGGAAACTGTAAATAAAATACTGGTCAATACGCCATAGCCAAACAAACCATACTTCATTCCCAATAAACCTGCAGTTAAATAACTATGTGTTGTTTGTTCTTGTAATAATTGGCGTTCTTCATCAAACTGCTGAATTAATTGACACACTCGTAGCTTCAATTGTTTGACATCGGCGGGATTTATAAGTTTTTTCTTGGCAGTTTCTTGTAACTCAAGCAATTTGGCATAAGTCAGTTCTAATTCTTTGCTTGTTAATTCCAATTTACATCGGGTTTGCGTCACTTCCAAGCGTAATTGAAAATCATATTCTTCGTAAATTCGTGTAACAACACAAGCTAGTGTGTAAAAAACACTAAGAACGGTCATGGCAAGAAAAAGATGTGGCGCCAGAATAGCAAGACTCATCACACCCATATAAAGGTATAAACCATCAAGTAAGCCACCAGTCGTTACCGCTAAAAAAGCATGAATACGATCTTCATCGCTCTGTTGTTCTATTCGTGATAAATAAGCTTTACGATCTAACTTTGTTAATGAAGTCAACTGTCGAATTTCTACTAAAAGCTCTTTATTGGCATTCATTTGCTTTTTACGTCGTTCCTGCATACTGCGTATCCAGAAGCGGTTGGCAGCAGCAAACACACCTAATACTAAGCCAACAGGGATGAGCATATCTTTAAGATCCAATCCAAGCGCACCTAAAACTTGTACTGTACTTCGCCATCCTTTATAAGCGTTTTTTAAGCCCTTCATGACGTCACGAAAATAGGGCCATGCAGCCGCGATGAATTTTTTTACAGAATCATTTTCCTCTCCATCAAATACACTGGCTAGAAAAGAAAAAGAGACTAAAAAAATGGCTTCTGCGGAAATTGCAGCGATTCCTTCTGGAGAAGTCGCTATTTTATGCAGGTAATCAGCATCCGTATTACGCATAAATACTTCCATGAAGTATTTAAACATACTATAAGAAGAGCTTAGAGAATCTACTACGGCATATGCATGATAGATATAACGATCATTATCGAGTTTTTGAGCGAGGAGTCTACTTTGCGCGTCGATACAGCCGGCAATTGCCAAGAGGGAAACGAGTTCTTGTGATTTTAATGATGAACCTTCTTCGCCCTTTTTAGACATTCTTACACACAAAAATGACCGTAGGTTAGGATGGCGCGGATTATATGGATAATTGAGCTTGATGTCAATAATCGTTTCATCCTGAATTAAAAACACACAATCCACAGGGCGGTTGATAATAATATCATACTCAGTTCGTACAAAAAATATTTCTATAAGTCCACTTACGGGTTGTGACTTAGGATGCAAACCTGCTACGATATCGCACTAAATAATATAACAACTCAGGAAAGAGGATTAAATGAGATCGATACTTGCTCTCTTTACTTTTGCAGCACTAATGACCGGACCTGTTATGGCATCAAATGACGTACAAATTTATGGTTATGTTGAAAAAGCTACGTTTCCAGATAAAAATTTAACGCTCTCAGCAAAATTGGATACCGGAGCTAAATCAGCATCATTAAATGCAACCAACATAACTGAAATTACTAAAAATGGCATGCCTTATTTGCGCTTTACTGTCCCAACCAAAAGCGGAGACTATCAATTTGAGGCGGAATATAAAGGTCGAGTAAAAATTAAAGTTCGTGATGGAGAACATGGCTCAGAAATACTTGCCCATGCTCCTATTAAACGTCCGGTTGTACTACTTAATTTACAACTTGGAGATAAAGTTAGAACAATTAAAGTGAATTTAACCAATCGCAAACGGTTCATCTATCCTTTGCTTTTAGGAAGAGATGCAATTATTGCTTTTAATGGTGCGGTCAATCCAGCACTGACATTTACGTTAAGAAATCAGAGTCTTAAGAAATAATGAAACACAACACGCGTCATGTTTATGGACTTATTTTTACTTTATTTATCCTAGGAGCAGGGATTTTTTTGTACCGACATTTTGTACTCGATGTGCCGTTGACTGACACAGAAACAATAAACAGTTGGACGATTGAATCGAACTTACGTTTTGTCGCAGATCCGAATACGCCAATTAAAGCGAGTTTTAATATTCCCTATTTGCCGCCCCATTTTGCGATTCTTGATGAATATTTTGTATCAAGAAATTATGGGGTAACAACTAATTTAAATGGTGATAATCGAGAAACAGTTTGGTCCATCAGGCGTGCTCATGGCGCACAATCCCTATATTATAGGGCGATTTTCCGGCAAACGGAGGCTAATGAATCCCCATTAGGAACTCCTCCGGCAGTCAAAACACAACCGCTTGAAGAGAGTCAAAAATCAGCAGTTGAAACTATTACAAGCCAAGTACGACAATCATCCGCAGACATTAAAACCTTTGCCCAAAGTACGGTTAAAGAACTGAATAAAAAAGATGGGAATGCGAAGTTACTAACCAGTAATAATTTTAGTGACGAACATCTTATTAATGCAGCAATTCTCATTTTAAATCAGTCTAAAATTTCTGCAATTCCAGTAAAAGGAATTTACTTATCACAAAAGAGCAAGGCTGAGTTAAGTTTATTTTTAGCTGTATTCAACGGCAAAAACTGGGTTTATATTAATCCGAGAACGGGCAGTGCCGGATTGCCTAAAGATTTTCTTATCTGGCAATATGGAAATGAACCTGTATTTAATGTCACTGGCGGCAAAAAAGCTCAATTTAGCTTAACGGTATCGCCCACCCCCATAAATGCCTTAAGCATTGCCAAATCGCGAGGGTTACAATCAGACTCACAACTGTTGCGTTTCTCCTTATTGCAACTACCCGTTAATGCGCAGGTAACGTATAAAATTTTATTAACGATACCCATAGGTGCTTTCATTATCTTGATTTTGCGAAACTTTATCGGGATTAAAACCTTCGGTACGTTTATGCCCGTTTTAATCGCTTTAGCGTTTAGAGAAACCCATGTTATCTGGGGAATTTCCCTCTTTGTCATTATTGTCTCTTTTGGACTCCTGGCACGTTTTTATCTGGATCAATTAAGGTTACTTTTGGTACCAAGGCTTGCGGCCATTCTTACTATCGTGATTTTGCTTATGATCTTTATTAGTGTCATTAGCCAGAGCCTTGGATTGGATGCAGGACTATCTGTTGCCTTATTCCCCTTGGTCATTTTAACCATGACTATAGAACGTATGTGCATTACCTGGGATGAACGAGGAGCTTCAGAAGCAATAAAATCGGGGGTAGGCAGCCTGGTTGCGGCAGTAATCTCCTATTGGGCAATGAGCTATGAACCTTTGCAATATCTTGTCTTTGCTTTCCCTGAGTTGCTTTTAGTTCTACTCGCTTTAATATTGTGGTTTGGCCAATATCGCGGCTATCGCTTATTTGAGTTGAAGCGCTTTAAATCACTTGCGAGACATGTCGAATGATTACGCTGTTTCGTCGTTTAAAAAACCATGGCATATTAAGCATCAACCAGCGTAATACAGATTTTGTATTACGCTACAATCCAAGAAAACTGTTTCCTTTGGTTGATGATAAGTTAAAAACAAAAAAATTAGCGCTAAAGGCAGGCATCGCCGTACCACCTTTGTACGATATTATCGAAACAGAACAACAAATTAAAACCATAGAAGAACGTTTAGAGCCTTATAACGATTTTGTGGTTAAACCTGCACGTGGCTCAGGCGGTGATGGTATTTTAGTTTTTAAAGATAAGGTCTATGGCCGTTATCGACAAATTAATGGAAAGTTAACCACAACACAGGAACTTAGCTACCATTTATCATGCTTGCTCTCGGGAGCATACAGCCTTGGTGGCTCCTCCGACTATGCAATTATAGAGAAGCGAGTAGTGGTTGATCCCGTATTTGCAGAGGTAAGCTACGAAGGTATTCCTGATATTCGCATTATCAGTTTGCTAGGTTATCCTGCCATGGCGATGGTGAGGTTGCCAACGCGCTTGTCTGGCGGCAAAGCCAATCTACACCAAGGTGCCATTGGGGTTGGAGTTGATCTCGCCACCGGAAAAACTCTTGGTGGGGTATATCATAATGACATCATCGATTATCATCCTGATACGCTCAATCCTATTGTAAACATCGAAGTACCTTATTGGAATAAAATACTTGAGATTGCCTCCAGTTGCTATGAACTGACTGGTCTAGGTTATCTTGGAGTAGATATAGTCCTTGATAAAGAACAAGGACCTTTAATGCTGGAACTCAATGCACGGCCCGGCTTGAACATACAAATTGCCAACAGAGAAGGTGGATTAAAACGTTACCGAACAATTGAGGCGCATTATCAGGAACACCCTAACGAATCAGTTGCCGAAAAAGTAGCGTTTAGTCGCGAACACTTTGCCCGTTTAAAATAGTCTTTTTAAGGGGGGTCGGGCTGTTAAGCCCAGTGCTCGTTGCATCAAATCCGTATGCTCCAAAATACCTCGTTAATGTAAATCCAATGAGCAGAGAATATCCATTATATGGGTGCTAAGCGCTGGGCTTAACAGCCCAGCCTACTTAAGGTAACCTCATTGACTCGAGTCCATTTCGCTCACCCAAGCACATATTAAGGCGTTAAATAGCCACTTACCTGATTCTCTTCATCATCGCTGATTGCAGAAAGCTTTCTTTTTTTGCTATGAGGAACTTCTCCGAACTGGAACGTCGGACTCCAAGACGTTGATTGTCTTTTTTCTTGGCTGCTTCCATCATCCGCCACACGCACTTCGTCCAAATGCGGAGAAAATTCTTGCTCAAAAGCAGCGTCATCATAACCAGGGGTTAGGACTCTTGTATTGTCATCAAACTCAAAATCAGATTGACCAAGCCAATCGCTCGTTTGCTCTTCGGTAGTATATGGAGAGAAGACAGACTCCTCGGCATCATCCCAATTATAACCAGGAGTTTTGGGTATCACATACTCCATAGTCATTCCATTGCCACTCCAAGTCGCATGGTAATAATATTGAGCGTCATTAAAAGCAGCAACCACCTGAGTCAAATTGGTAGGTGAAGCACCATAATCATAGTCACGGTAATAAGCAAGAATTTCCTCACCTGGTTGAATTTGCCGTGTCGTGACATAAGAGTTGGTTGCAAAATCAAAGCGCACATTCATTTCCCTGCGATGCGTTGCACTTTCTATGCAATAAGCTTCGGATGCTTGGTATTTAGTATAAAGATATCCGCCCCCGCTTGATTGCACCAAGTAATTCGTATCAATATCATGTTGAGCCGCCCACAACTCCATCGCCTTTTCCGTGGTGGGTACATCAAACATTTGCTTCCCTACAAGCTGGCATATTGGCTTTTCCGCAGGAATGGCCTGACCACTAAATAAAGAGTAACGATATACCCCATTCCCCCGTTCCGTAGGTGCTATAAATAAATGATACGCTGAGTTTCTTTTGAGCTCCATTTTTTGATTTTTTTGAAAACGCGCCACATCTTCTGGTTGCTGCAAATCATAAATTTTAGGATCTAAGTTTTTATCTAAATACATTTGCTTTTTCTGTTCTTTTTTTATATTCAATTTTTGGGTTAGTAAATCGAAAAAATTTTTTATATCTGCGGGTGTTTTCACATCACTTGCAGTAAATTCTTGCTCAAGTGATTTGGCTAAGCTTTGCAAGACGTCAATCAAGGTTTGTGGTCGTCGCAAGATTTGCGGACGCTGTTGAGAAAAATAATCATCTCCATAAGAAACAGTTAACTCATCAGCAAAAGCAATTCTTTTAGTCGCAACATAATAAGCATGGTAATCAAATGCAACTTTTCCAAACTCGTCTTTTCGTTGCTTACAGGTGATTTGTACTTCTAAATTAGGCCGTTCAGCATGGTTCACCCAGCGGGTACTAGACCCTGATTGCAGCATATCAATTACTACGGCATATTGCTCTTGCTCATCTAAGTTTAATTTCCATACATAAGTAGAATCGCCTTCATACTGTTTAACGGCGCGTTCTATTCGAGAATTAGATTGTATGCCGAATAAATCAATGCCTTTTATTTCTCCGACAATGTCTCCTACCTCAAACGATTTTGCGGCATATACCCCCAATTGCTTAGAACCAAGATTCGGCATAGCAGCGATAATTACACCGGCATCATAGTTTGTAGTGAGATAATTAAAGCCAGGTCGATTGCAATTATTTTGCAAATAATTACCTAGCCTTAATTGGGACTCCGCTTGTTCAGGAAAAAAAAGTAATTGTTCGGCAAGCATTTCGTCCATAGCTTGCTCTTGATCTGATGTATATAAAAATTTAACATTTTTTGGCATATTTGAATTCTTTATCATTTTGAATTGCTGCGCATTTTAGTAAAAAAAAATAACCTGTCCAGCTATTTCCCAAAATAACATCAATTTGTTTTTAACTTATCCTTTGCTGTAATATAATTGGTGCACATAAGCGTACACAGGGATAATATGTTTTCAAAAAAATTGTCTGGTTTTTTTCGTGCAAGCAACAGCGTCAAATCGATGCAGCCTAAAGAATGGTTGGATGCGCAGTTCAAGGCAAGTGCTTTAGACAAACAGTTCCCTAAAGTCCTTCGAGAAAGAACCCAAAACTCCGCAAAAGTATATTATAACGAACATTATTTTGCGCATAATGATACGGATGCGCCTTTTTCCTTACGTAGGGCATTAAGCAAAACAACAGCAGTTAGCGTTGCAGGGGATAGAACCGGAATATTTCAAAATGGCACTCCCTTTCCAGCAAGCTCTGATTATTTTGCCCGCATTCCATTAACACACCCCGAACTTTTATCACCTGTTGAACGACTATCCGGGGCTAAAAAAATTATTTTTTCCAATAGTTCCGTGCTTGCTTCAGGCGGCTACCCCGCAATGAATCCGAGAGTGATGAAGAAAAAACCACATGATGTTGGGATTTTTTCTCTAGCAGGAGCCTGTTTTGAAAATCTCTATCTGCATTATTCGCTGTTTATGCTGGATCCAATAAACTCAAAAATCGATAGTCCAATGTTTGCTCATCTCTTTGAAAAAGTACCGACTGATTTTAAAGATGCACAATCCTCTCTAGGTCCATATGATTCTAACGGCACGCTTACCCGTATTCGCACAGGACTACCGTTGCTTGCACGCTCTGCGTCTAACATGTTTTATCCATCTTTTACTAAAAAAAATGCAGTTCTTTTTTTATCTGAAGCGTATTTCAGATATCAGTTAGAAGATATTTCTATGTTATTAACTGCAGTGAATGACGCTGCGCAGAAAGCAGGAAAACCTGCGCTTTTAAAAGCCACTGCTGTTGGGATGGGTTTTTTTGCCAAAATAAATGAGCAATATGACATACAACATCTTCTTTACCCCCATTATCTGCGTGCTTTTCAAAAATTGCTGCAGAAACACTCTTATCCTTGGATAGCAAAAGTTGAGTTCCCTACGTTTAATGAGCAGCTTCAACAACAATTTGATGCCATTATGGATACGCCAATCGAAAAGGTTGAAGTTTATCAAAGAAGCAGAGATGTCTTGGAGTTTACTGAAGAAGAGATTGAAAACTATTTTGTTTGTGCCATTAATCCTGCAGATGCGTTCTCCTATACAGGAAACGAATGGGGATTTGGTAGTGTCGAAGCAATGATAGGGTTAAACTCATCATTGCGTATGGATCAAATACCGCTGGAAAATCCCTTGCTGCTTGATTCCAACCACCATATTCCAGTCAGAATCAACAGCGCGTTTGAGGCTGAACTACTTGACTCAAAAGCCAATAACTTACATCTTTAACGTGTGATCTAATTTCAAAGCATTGCTAATTGCTTCTACAAGTTGTGGATTGCGAAAGCGCTCTGTCAGCATCTCTTGGGTCATATCAGCATATATTGCCTTGCACACTTCAGTAAATGCCTGCTCCGCTTTGTTGATCAATAACCAAGTCAGAACTCCTTGTTCTGTAAGTAAATTGGCAATGCACATTGATTTTGGTAAGTCATGATTATATTCATACATGGCATTAGGCACCATCCCACCATTCAAAAACCTTTCTCTATATTTAGGACAGGTCGATGCAATAAACTGACTGAATGGTACATGTTGCACAATGATTTCTTCTTTTTCCTGATCAAGTCCTTCGGCTTCAATTCCTGTAGCATATTTCAGCATAAGCAGTGGCGTAGACTTACCATAAAACTTATGTATCCAAGACTTTTCCGTATGTGATTTATTTTGCGTAATAAAAGTCAGTAAATCTTGTATCGAATTACAGGCTCCCCATGCAAAAGGCTCCTCATTATATTTTTGATAACGTTCTACATTAGAATGGCGAATCGTTTGCAGCTGCCTTTCTGAAATCCGAGGCATAATGCCATTTTGTTGATACAATACATCGAGACCTCTACCATCGACACGTGCAAGTAACGAATTTTTTTGTAGCTTGAGGATTTGATTACCAACTAAGGGGTCTGCCATCTCAAAGAGACCTTTACCATATCCTATCCCTTTCTCCAGGACTCCATTAGAAAAAAATTTTGTCCACATGATGACCTCACAAACAACAGATATACTGCTGTCTATTATATAAAGGCAACATTAAATAAATATTAAGCAAATTGATCAAATAAAGTTATTTTAAAATGGATGTAGAGTTATCCATGCATTGATGTGAACGGATGCGGGAATAAGCGGAGAGGAATTATATTTCTATTGCTGTATGCCTTGGGCATGTTGAATGAATAAACGTTTTATAGGAGTAAATCCGTTACACAAATTTAAACCTAAGCCACGTAAGGCAACAACAGGCATAAAAGAATTACTGAATAAGCGTTTGAATCCTTCCATCAACATAATCGTTTGCCATACATCATTTTTACGTGCACGTTGATAAGCACCTAATGCCTTTTTGGATACCAGGGTATCGCGAGCGGCATCCAAACACTGAATCCAAGAATATACATCGGCCAAGCCTAAATTTAACCCCAAACCAGCCAAAGGATGAATGGTATGTGCTGCATCACCAAGGAGTAACCAACGGTTCCCTACATATTGTTTAACGTGTCTCATTTGTAAAGGGAATTGATGGCGTGTACTGATTACTTCAACCTGACCTAGCTTTTTGGCAAAAGCGTCGCTTAAGGATGCATTAAACTCCTGTTCAGAAAGATTCATTAATTTTTTAACATGTGCTGGATTGGTAGACCACACGATAGAACATTGATGTGTATCAGCCAGCGGTAAAAAAGCCAAAGGACCATCAGCGCGAAATACTTGATATGCCGTGTACTGATGTTCCTTTTCTAAAGACACCGTCGCAACCAATGCATGTTGCTCATAAGACCAGCTGTTTAATGGCACCTTGAGTTTATGACGAATGGGGGAATTGGCACCATCAGCAACCATTAACAATTGTCCTTCCCAGGTCTGCTGACTGCTGCACACCCTGACTCCGGATTCCTCGCTAAACACATCCTCTACACAACTCTCAGGAAATAAATGAATAGAAGATTGATTAGAAACTTGTTGCAATAAAGCGTGTTTTAACACCGACTCCTCAATGATACTCCCTAGGCTCTGTGTACCGACATAACGCGAATCAAAATCAATATGCGCTTTACTTTCAGCATCCCAAACATACATGCGGCGATAAGGAGAAATGCGCGAACTTTCTAGATATTGCCAAGCATTTAATTGCTGCAACAGAGCCTGTGACGCATGGTTAATCGCATAAACACGCGTATCTGCTTGTGAATGATTGACCTTCAACGAACCCGCATCGATGACTGCTACAGTATAACCCCGTTGGGCCATAGCCAAGGCAGCAGTTAAGCCTACAACCCCACCACCAATTATCAATACATTAAATTGCAGACTCATTTCATTTCCTTCATCACTTTTTTTGCAGCTTTGGCAAAGCAATTTCACAGACTAAATCAGGAACCACCCCTCCGAATCCTCGGGCGTATCGGGCTAAAAGATTCTTCAATGCGGGAATATTATCCAGAACAACCAACCCTAAGCCGCGAGCCACCCCCAATCCAGGTAAACGACTGGTAAACACTTGGATTAAACCATCAGTTAAACGTGTAATGGCTTTTTGATCATGAGATCTTAATTGTACATAATGCTGTAACATTTCCGCATTAAGCCCCCGTTCAGCAATGCATTGCGCTAAAGTAGCCACGTCTCTAAGTCCAAGATTAAAGCCTTGTCCTGCGACGGGATGCAATGTGTGTGCGGCATTACCGACAAAAACTACTGGCCACTTCACTTGTGTTGGCATTAAGACTTGTTGTAAAGGGAAAGAAAAACGCTTTCCTACTTTGGCAAGCCGACCTAAACGATAGCCAAAGGCATGTTGTAACTCACGTAAAAAATCGACCTCAGGTAAAGACAATAAACGCTCAGCTTCCTTGGGCGGTACCGCCCAAACCAAAGACATCCGATTGTCGTGCATGGGTAAAAGCGCCAAAGGCCCATAAACGGTAAAACGCTCATAAGCACGGTGTTGATGTGGTTTTAGCAAACCCACGTTGGCAACAATTGCGTGTTGCCCATAGAGCTTAGTCTTCGAGGGCAATGAACAAAAACGGCGGACTCCGGAATGCGCTCCATCCGCAGCAACAATTAAACGCGCCACAATTTTTATTTCACCAGAGTCAGTGAGAATTGTTGCCGAATTATTTTCATAATCTAAAGACTGCAAGCTCGCGGGAGCAATCAGCTGCTCAGAAGGTAACAATTGATGCAAAGCCTGGTTTATATGCTGCATTTCCGCCACATAACCTAAAGGCGCATCCAACTTCCCTTGTAAACGGGATATCCCGAAGTGATGTTGATCAGAAACATGAATCGTGTCTATAGTAGTGACATGATCTTTAAGAAGATCCCACACACCGAGCATCGTTAAAATACGTCGACTAGCAGGCGATAGAGCTAAAGAGCGAGCATCAAAATCAGGATTTATTTTGTCACTAAAAGGCTTAGCTTCGACCAATAAAGTACGGTACCCTAATCCTTGCAAAGCAAGCATTAGAGTTGCACCTGTTAAACCCCCGCCAATAACCAGTATATCAATCTCTTTATTAATCACGCATTAATGCCTCAATCTCATCCACATCCACAGGCAATGCTGCAGTTAATACTTCATGACCTGTTTTCGTTACGACTACATCATCTTCAATACGTACACCAATACCCCACCAACGCTTATCTACTCCTACGCTGTTTGAGCTAATATATAAACCTGGCTCAACAGTTAAAACCATTCCGGGCTCTAAGGGGCGCCACTCTCCATCAATTTTATAAAGCCCGCTGTCATGAACATCCAATCCCAACCAATGCCCAGAATTATGCATATAAAAAGGTTTATAAGCTCCTTTAGCAATCAATTCCTCAACATCTCCTTGCAAAATACCCAAGATACATAACCCTTCAGTGAGAATACGGAGCATAATTTGTTGTACCGCATTCCATGGCAAGCCCGGCTTAATCGCTGCAATTCCTGCTTTTTGTGCTTTGAGAACCACTTCATAGATACTTTTTTGTTCTGGCGTGAATTTGCCATTAATTGGAAATGTTCTCGTGATATCAGCAGCATAATTTTCATACTCACCCCCTGCATCAATAAGTACTAAACTACCTCGATGCAAAGGTTGATTGTTATCCGTGTAATGCAAAACACATGCATTTTCGCCACCGCCCACAATCGGATCATAGGCGACGCTACGGCATCCATGACGACTGAATTCATACACAAGTTCTGCCTCAAGCTGATACTCATGCTCCAGATGCTTGCAACGACGCATCGCATGTTCATGGGCTTTAACCGAAATACTTGCTGCTCGGCGCATTAAATCCAGTTCCGCATCACTTTTAAATAAACGCATTTCACCTAATATAGGTTCCAAATCACACAACTGAGCCGGTACTTTAACGCCACGCCGTACCTGGCCTTTAAGTGAATTCAATGAGCGCATGATCGTTTTTTCTAACTCTGCATTGCGAGCAAGCGCATAATAAACAGCCGATTTTCCATTTAATAATTTGGGTAATTCTTCCTCAACACTATCTATAGGAAAAGCAGCATGCATACCCAATTCAGAAAGTGCCCCATCTTGGCCAAGACGTTTTCCTGTCCATTGTTCTTCTGAGGGATTGCGTGTACGGTTAAAGAGAATACTCTGAGCATCTGCTCCTGCAACAAGAACCAATAACGCATCAGGCTCATTAAATCCGGTGAGGTAATAAAAATTACTGTCCTGGCGAAAACGATAATGCGCATCGCCATTACGTAATAATTCGTGAGCAGCAGGGATAATGGCAATACTGCCCTCGGGCAATTTTTGCGCCAATTTACTTCTTCTTGTTTGGTATTCTGGTTGCGAAATCATAGTAACATCCTTTTTAATGAGTTATTCCAGCATGACCGCCACGTTCTTTTTCATTCATAATTAAATCACTATGCAAACGAAGCACTGCCATCCGCGCATATTCACTAACTTCCATTAATGCACGTTCATCTTCTTCATCGACATCCAAGGTATCACAATCAAGTTCGGCAAATTCAATAAGATGTTGGAATGCATCTTGAGCCTCTTCATCGTGAAATTGACTAAGACCTATGCCAGCTAAAGTCAAGGCTTGGGTAAACCCTTCGCACCACTCACTAAAAGCGGTTGCACGAAGCAGTAAGGATTCCTCATCATCAGGAAGCATCATTTTAAATTCAAAATCCAAACTGTTAATTTGTTGCTGGCTTATTGAAAAAACAGCAAACATCGCTAAAACTGCATTGCGGTTGGCTTCATCTTTCTTATTATTTAATAAGGCGCGTAAATAAGCCTCTCCTTGGCTGTCAGCGCCAGCACATAGGTAACCACACATCATTCCATGCAATAAACTGGAAGATACGTGCAACATTAAAACAGAAATAGATGCAGAAAACTCATCATAATCAGGCAAACGCAAATGTTCTCTTTCCTCAGACATATTTAATTTAACTCATTTATAGAAAATACCCCCATGATACCCGATTTAATGCAAGCGTTCATCCTACTAATTGCTGCTCGCGAGCAAAATTGTTACTATGCATAACTGCTCTCTATGGAATGCAAAGGTCTTATTATTATGACGCAGATGAAATCATGTACTGTTAAGCTACTAAATAAAACGTATGAAATTAAATGCCCTGAAGGCGAAGAACCTAATTTACTGCTTGCGGTGCAGAAATTAAATAATCAAATCATGATTAATAAAAAGAAAGCGAAGCAGCTGGACAACTTCCAGGCTTTGTTGCTTGCCGCGCTTGATATTAGCCATGAATTGATCTTATGTAAAAACAAACAAGCACACCAACAACATCAGGTATCCCAATTTATTAACTCACTGGAAAATAAAATCAATAAAATGGTGGGTGGGGACATGATGGAACGAATTCCAGAACTAGATTAGTTGATTGATTCTGGAATGCTACAAAACATCCCCGCTTTGTGCGGGGAGATAATATAAATATCCATCTCTTCATAATAAGAGGAAGATTAGATCTGATTAAAAGGACTTACAAATGAGACGCCAATGGTATATAGGATTTGGGGTAACTTTATTAATTGCCCTTGCTCTCTTTGCGATGTTTAATAGCATCAAGTGGTTTATCGCTTTTCTAATTCCCCTAATTGTGATCTGGATCTATGATTTGATTCAGAAAGAACACACCATTTTGCGTAACTTCCCAGTCTTGGGCCATGTGCGCTATTTTCTAGAGTTTCTGCGTCCAGAAATTCAACAATATTTTATTGCGACCGATGAAAGTGAGCTTCCTTTCAATCGTGAAACACGCTCCCTTATTTATGAGCGCGCCAAAAATACTCGTGATACCGTTCCTTTTGGTACGGAGCGTGATATTTTAAGTGTTGGCTATACCTGGGCTCTCCACTCGCTAGCACCAAAACATCACACAGAAGTTGAATCACGGATTATTGTTGGTGGGCCCGATTGCCTGCAACCCTATAATGCCTCGCGTTTTAATATTTCAAGCATGAGCTTTGGTGCACTGTCTGCCAAAGCAATTATGGCCATGAATAAGGGGGCACAGATTGGTGGTTTTTTCCAAGCCACCGGTGAGGGAGGATTAAGTTCCTATCATTTGCAAGGCGGAGATCTGGTGTTCCAATTCGGAACTGCCTACTTTGGTTGCCGCGATGCACAAGGAAATTTTGACGAGAAAGAATTTGCTGTGGAAGCCAACCGTCCAGAAGTAAAAATGATAGAAATTAAACTCTCGCAAGGAGCCAAGCCCTCTCACGGAGGCATCTTGCCCGCCGCCAAGTTAACTCAGGAAATTGCAACCGTACGCAAAGTTCCCATGGGCCAAGATGTCGTCTCACCCATGGCACATTCTGCTTTTACAACGCCCATAGAACTACTCTATTTCATAAAAAAATTACGCGAGTTATCTCATGGCAAGCCTATAGGATTTAAATTGTGCCTGGGGCGCAGAGATGAATTTCTGGCAATCTGCAAAGCCATGTTAAAAACAAATATCCTCCCTGATTTTATCACCGTTGATGGTGCAGAAGGAGGAACCGGAGCAGCACCAGAAGAATACGTTAATTTTATAGGTACACCTTTGGAGGCCGGCTTAGTCTTTGTGCATAATGCCTTAGTAGGGATTAATGTAAGGGACAAAATTCGTATTATCTGTAGTGGTAAGGTGGCAAATGGATTTGATATGCTGACCAACATCGCTTTGGGCGCCGACATGTGTAATTCTGCGCGTGCAATGATGATGGCAACCGGTTGTTTGCAGACAAAACAATGTAATGCGAATACCTGCCCCACTGGGGTCACAACACAAAATAAACGCTTACAATATGGTTTGGTTGTCGATCAGAAAAAATATCATGTCGCCAATTTCCATAAAAACACCATGAAAAGCTTTTTGGAAATGGTTGGCTCGCTCGGTTTAGATAATCCCAGTGATTTAAAACCCATCCACATCATGCGACGAGTAAGCGTACAAGAGGTCAAATCATTTAATGAAATTTATGAATATCTGACACCGGGACAACTACTGGGAACAGATATTCCCCAAAGTTATAAAGCACATTGGGAAATGGCAAATCCAGAAAAATTTTAAAAATTTAATTGTAGCCTGGGTGAAGGCGAAGCCATAACCCGGGAGTGTTTTGACACAGAACACCTGGGTTATGGCTTCGCCTTCACCCAGGCTACATATCATCCAAGATCAACAATCACTTCCACTTAATATTACATCCCAAACTTGGTTTTTGGTCTGAGCTCACCGGTACTCCAGCAAGGATATTATCCAGTGCATTTTGTAAATGGGCTCCTGTCACTGGTTTATTATTCCCTGGTGTTGACTCATCCAAACAACCACGATAGACACAAAGCAGATCCTTATCAAAAATATAAAAATCAGGAGTACACGCCGCCTTATATGCTTTGGCAACATCTTGGGATTCATCGTATAAATAGGGGAATGAATAATGACATTGCTCTGCCTCAAGACGCATTTTTTCTGGGCTATCTGCAGGATACTTCTCAACATCATTGGAGCTAATCGCAATAAATTGAATCCCTTTTTGCTGATAGATTTCAGCCAATTGCACTATTTTTTCCTGAATATGCTTCACAAAAGGGCAATGATTGCATAGAAACATAATGACTGTCGCAATAGGTGATTTAATCTGCGACAGCGAAATCAATTGATCGTTACGTGTATCAACTAAAGTAAAATCAGGTGCTTTGCTTCCTAAAGGAAGCATATTTGATGCAGTTGCTACCATAATTACCTCTCATTAATCAAAACAAGTGCCACATCACCCCAGTCACCTCTATTTAATCATTGCGTCAGCAGATCTATAAGATAGGTTTAGTGTATTTTCATGGATGACGGAAATTGCGCTTCATTGTGATAAAAATTAAAAAAGAATTGGGGATCAAATAACTCGACGCATGTTAAACGAAAAATTATGGCTAAGCAAACGGGTAATCCTGATGCTCATCGGTATTTGGTCTCATGCATCAAAACTTGGGTTGCAAGTGCTCCTCTTTTTGCTGTTCCGGCGGTGATCGTTGTAAGGTGCCATTCTTATTGCGTGTAGGGCTTATCGCTTCATCAATTTCTTCTTTAGCTGTTACTTGTTCAATAGGCCCTTCTTTTCTTTTTGCACCCGGTCTATCAAGTATTGCCATGGTCTGTCTATAACTACAATTGTGTGCATTCTTGGCCCCCTCTTCCCCTTGAGAGCTCAGTAGCGATTCTGAAAAATCTTCTGCTGCAGACGATCTGATGCGTAACCCACTAAACGCTTGGGTAACGCCTTGCCAGGCACTCTTTAGCCGAGTGCTTAAAACACCTCTTTCCGGTTGCATCGTTTCTGGAATGGGTTCCCTGGCAGCTGGAGCTTGTAGATCCAAACCGGTTATTGCGCTTAATTCCTCTTCTAATGCTTCTTTCGCATTTTGCATACTTAAGGCCATAGAGGGCTCGCCAATATCGTGGAAGACCCGTATATTATTCTCGCAGTTAGCAATGCCCTTTCGTAAATCGTTCACCCTCTTTTCGAGAGCTTCTTGGGTAATTGAAGGTATAAATTGATATTTTTTATCGCGATCTAAGGCCTTAATGGGATACTTTTGTTCATCAATCCGAACTTGCAACTGTTCATACTCTTTAAATAGAATGTCCCACTCGCGTTGTGCTTTATCTATTGCCGTTATCGTCCCTCCCAAGACGATTTTATCAAACAAGGATACTTGTGCTTGCAACTCTTTTATCTGCGCAGACTTTGCTTGTTATTGCTCTCTTAATTCGCCACCTCTGCGCGCAGCTTGTTCTGTGGTAAAACCAAATACCGATGTACTCCCATCCTGGCCTACTCCAACGCGCATAGCCTGTACAGGGGTTGCATTTCGATTAGTAAACGCACTTAAATCTAAACGATATCCGTGCAGGGTGAATTCATTTGTCATTTTTTGAGCATAACAATCGCCCGTTTTGTCCACTAAACCTAATTCGCAACCAAAACAACGCAATCCTATAATGTCTTCTCTTTTGAAACCTGCTGTTGTTCTAGCCTTATCAAAAGCTTCCACAAACTCTTTCGGTTTAAAATCAGACGCACCGTATCGGGTGGTATGAGCATGTCCAACTACCGTCATGCGGGCGACATCGGCGGGCTTTAAGCCAATGAGACATTCCGGTGAAAAACGTCTTATTTCACAATTAGGTAACTGCGTGGCAATACCTTGAGCCGACGCCAGAGTTTCCTTATCATCACCTAAAATAAGTATGATGTTTTTGGAGGCCATAAAAAAATACACAAACAAAGAGCCAATAAGAATATTATAGAACTCTTTGCGTATTTTTTTATCAATTTACTATAATTGAACTACTAAGGACTAAAGAGCGCACGATGATCATCTTGATGAGTGACAGCAAAGAAAATGAAGCGGCTGCAGCCAATTTACAACACCTTACTGCTTTTGATGTCATGAAATTAAGCCAACCTGCTGACCTAAGCAAAACTACGGAACAACTTCTATTGGTTGATGTGGATGCAGATGATAAATTTTTGCGCTACCTTGAGCCAGTAAGTTTGGCGGAAGTGCTATTAAAACGCCAGTTATCAGCTCAGGTGCGTTCGGTTGTATTTCTTATTTCTGATACCAATAAACACAAAAACTTGTTTGAATTTGCCAGACCCTTTCTTGCCCGTTTAGAAGGAGCCTTTAAGCATCCAGTAATCGCATATATCCCTACGGATTTAAATTATTATTCCACACTACTCATGGCGCCTCGTAAAACCAACTTAAATTGGCAAGTCTATGGCATAAACATTGATGATTTTCCCAAGGACACATCATTCAATTTAGAGTTATTTCAAAGGCTAGAAGACAAACATTTGTTATGGGAAGGGCCTAACATATTGGAATGGATTACTACCGGGCAAAAGGCGATTAGCAGCAGCCCCGTCGTTGCAGAAAATATTCGCTTTGGTTTGTAACGTTGACTGCAATATTCTACCCCAAACAATCTCATCAACTTATATGTAGCCTGGGCGAAGGTCCACAGGACCGTAACCCGGGTTCCACTTCGTTGCACCCAGGCTACATGTGCTTTTATATTCAACACTTATTGTTTTAATAACTCTCTGATCATGTAGCACAAAATTCCCCCATGCTTGTAATATTCCAATTCATTTAAAGTATCGATACGTACCAGAAGATTCACTTCGGTTTGGTTTCCGTCTGCACGTTGTATCGTCGCATTGATTGACATTTTGGGTTTCATATTTTTGGTTAATCCAGTTAACGCAATGCGTTCGTAACCCGTAATACCTAATGTTTTGCGGGTGACTCCCACGGGGAATTCCAATGGCAAAATTCCCATTCCTACCAAATTAGAACGATGAATCCGCTCAAAACTCTCAGCAATTACGGCCTTAATACCTAAAAGTTGCGGGCCCTTTGCAGCCCAATCACGTGAGGACCCAGTACCATATTCTTTCCCGGCAATGACGACTAGAGGAACATGTTCCTTGTCATAACGCATTGCAGCATCATAAATGGAAAGCATTTCCTCGCTGGGTACATGCTTAGTAAAACCACCCTCTACATCAGGAAGCATTTCATTTTTGATGCGTACGTTAGCAAACGTGCCACGCATCATGACCTCATGATTACCACGTCGCGAACCATAGGAATTAAAATCCTTTGCGGCAATCCCTTTGGAGAGCAAATATTTTCCAGCAGGGCTATCTGCTTTAATAGAACCTGCAGGGGAAATATGATCGGTGGTGATGTTATCACCAAATACGGCAAGAATGTGTGCCTCGGTAATATCATTGATTTTTTCAGGCTCAAGCCTCATGTCATTAAAAAAAGGAGGATGCTGGATATAGCTTGAACTCGCTTGCCATTCATAAGTTTCAGATTCTGGAATGTTCATTGCTTGCCATGCTGCGGAACCATGAAAAATATGAGCATAAGTTTCTGCAAACATGGTTTCTGTTATCATTGCTGCTGTGTGCGCTATTTCACTATTCGTTGGCCAAATATCTTTTAAGTAAATGGGCGCTCCAGATGCATCCGTACCCAGCGGATCTTTTGCTAAGTCAATTGCCGTTGTGCCTGCCAAGGCAAATGCAACAACCAGCGGTGGAGAGGCAAGCCAATTGGCTTTAACTTGGGGGTGTATACGTCCTTCAAAATTGCGATTACCCGATAAAACTGCAGAAACAATCAAATCATGCTCAGATACTGCTTTGGCTACCGCCTCAGGCAATGGCCCTGAGTTGCCAATACAGGTGGTACAACCATAACCTACTAACCCAAAACCCAGTTGATCCAAATAGGGCTGTAAATTTGTTTTTGCCAAATAGCGAGTCACCACTTGCGAGCCAGGGGCAAAAGAAGTCTTAACCCAAGGTTTACGGGTCAAACCTTTAGCTACAGCTTTTTTGGCTAATAAGCCGGCGGCAATCAGTACATCAGGATTGGAGGTATTGGTGCAACTGGTAATAGCGGCTATGACCACATCCCCATGATGCAATGCATAGTTCTCCGTCGTTGGAAACGCTTGCGTTTTTTCTGCCTCACGATGGCTATCTATAAGTAACTGATTAAACGTATCCTGCAGTTGTGATAATTCCACTTGATCTTGTGGCCGTTTGGGCCCTGCAAGACAGGGTTTAATATCGGCTAAATCTAAGGTAACCACTTCTGTAAATTCAGGATCGGGTTGTGTTGCATCATGCCATAAGCCTTGAGTTTTGGCGTATGCCTCCACCAATGCAATTGTTTGGGCATCACGACCGCTTAAGCGTAAATAATCCAAAGTGGCTTCATCAATGGGGAAAAAACCACAAGTAGCGCCATATTCTGGTGCCATATTACCTATGGTTGCTCGATCCGCGATGGATAACTCATGTAAACCAGGTCCAAAAAATTCAACAAATTTACCCACCACACCTTGCTGGCGCAGCACATGGGTCACTGTAAGTACCAAATCGGTTGCTGTAACTCCTTCACGCAATCTGCCAGATAAGCGTACGCCAATGACTTCGGGAATTAACATGGAAATAGGTTGCCCCAACATGACCGCTTCGGCTTCGATACCACCCACCCCCCAGCCCAAAACACCAAGCCCATTAATCATCGTCGTATGACTGTCAGTCCCCACTAAAGTATCGGGGTATGCCTGATTGTTGCTGCCTTTTTTCTGGGTCCAAATCACTTTGGCCAGATATTCCAAATTCACTTGATGACAAATTCCAATGTTCGGTGGCACAACCCGGAAGTTTTGAAATGCTTTTTGCCCCCAGCGCAAAAATTCATAACGCTCAGAGTTCCGCTCCATTTCCATACTCGCATTCACAGTGTACGCCTTTGGGGTATTAAACTCATCGACTTGTATGGAATGATCAATCACTAAATCAACTGCTGAGAGCGGATTGATTTTTTCAGGACTTCCTCCAAGTTTTTTAATTGCCGCACGCATAGCCGCTAAATCAACAACCGCAGGCACACCGGTAAAATCTTGCATTAATACCCGTGCAGGGCGATAGGAAATTTCACGATCGGATTTTTTTTGTTTGAGCCAATCAATCATTGCATGAATATCATCTGTATTCACCGTAATTCCATCTTCATGACGAATTAAATTCTCTAATAAAATTTTAAGGGTGAAAGGAAGTTTAGATAAGCCATTGAGCCCCATTTTTTCTGCAACTGGCAAACTAAAATAATGATATTCAATGCCATGAACCAGCAGCGTTTTTCGTGTTTTTTCATTAAATTCAAGCGGTAAAAACACATCAACATGAGGTTTAATATCCGTATGGCTGTGATTATGCGATACCCATGCAGGGGGATCACTTGCAGGGAAAGACTCTTGAGAAGCCTCATCAATTTGATCCGATATAAATGGAGTAGTGGTGGCTGTTTTTTTAGGCTTTTTCTTCCCTGAGGTTTCTTTCATTTTCAATTCCATTGAAATCATATGTTATTTCACTATAGCTCATTTTTTATCCACAAAGGGCAACTTCAAGGCAAACACCTCGGTTTTAACCTATACTTTTAAACTGTAGTGTCACAGAATTAGGTGTAGAAAATGGCTTATGACGCAGTAGACCTCCCCCCAGAAAATTATGAAAACATTATCAAAGAATTAGATGAACTAATAAAAAAAATGGAAGGATCAATTGATATTCTCCCTGAAGAACAGCAACCGGAGCTCCTCTCTGTTTTGGATGCCCTAGATGATGATGTAGCCGAATTAAGTGAAATCCACGAAGGCAGGAAAGAGACAACCATTGCAGATGAAAAACTCCTTGAATTGGATCTTCAATCCGCTATACGTACGCTTCTTGCTGAATTTCGTCCCACTAAAATCGGGGATTTGCAGTTGCGGTGTCAAAAATTGATAGAGCATCATGGTTTTACACAATTTCAAGAAACAGTTGATGCATTGTTAGTTCAGAGCGAGCAGTTAAAAAATCAGGAATTGAGAGCCATGAAGCATATCAATCGATACCTGATGAATAAAATGATGGATACGTTTGTTGCCATCACCGCAGAAGGATCAAACACTTTTGCTAAAAGCATTTTAAATGCGTTTAGCTTGAATCAGTATTATCGAGAAAAAGCGCTTGAAGCAGAAAAAAATGATAGTCCACAAGCTCAGGAACAGGCCATCAAAATGGTGCAGATGGAAGCAGCACAAATAATAGCGGAAATAAAACAACTAGAGCTGCCTGAGGAAGAAGAGAATAAGTTGATTGAACAAACCAATAAGGAAGCCACCGAACAAATCACTGAAATTCAACAAAGAGCCAAAAACATGGCCATCAAAGTAGTACAGACTGAAACAGCGCAAAAAATCGCGGGAATAAAGCAACAAGGATTGCCTAAGGAAGAACAGCAGCAGTTGATTGAACAAGCTATCAAAGAATCTGCCGAACAAATCACAGCGGTGACACAGATGGAAACCATACCCTTGGATTATTATATCCGAGCAGAGCGCCAACTGTTCCAAGAGCGTGTTCTTAAAGCAGCAGAAGAAGATGGATATCAAAAAGCGAAAAAACTGACCATCAAAGCAATTCAAACTGAAACAGCGCAAAAAATAGAAGGCATAAAACAACAAGGGCTACCTGAGGGAGAACAGCAGCAGCTGATTGAACAAGTGAACAAGGAATCTGCTGAGAAAGTCGCTGCGGTTGAGCAAATGCAAACCATGCCATTGGATTATTATATTGAAGCAGCACGTCGAAAGATATTACAAGACTCTGCACGTTCACGCGCCCTTTTTCAAAGCTATGATAAAGTAGTGGATTCTGTAGTCCAAGATATTCTATCGAGAAAATCAATCGACGAACGAACCATAGTGATGGAGCGCTATCTTTTCATGGCCGAAAAACTGATGACGCAAAAAAATTATGATGCAGCATTCCAAATTCATGGGGCATTACAACAAACTCCAGTCTATCGTTTGGCAAAAACCAAGGAAGGATTATCACCTCATGCACAAAAAATTATCGAAAGACTCAATGAGCTACAGGATAATTCAAAAAATTATGCAGCGCTTAGAGGCCGTTGCGAGCGTGAAAATGCATACATTCCTTTGAACTTCACCGTGACTGATATTACATTCGCTACGGATGATGCCAATCCATTTATTTTGGATAGCAAAGGAAAAATCGTTAGGGGCTGTGAAAAGTTACCCGGAATGGAAAAAATAATTGCCAACTGTGTTAAAGCAGCTGCAACCACTATTGCAGATGCGCCTGATCCCACTCTATCTGGAGAAATAGAAGGCCACCATCAGCAGTTAGCCACAAAAAATAAAAAAAATGTTGAAAATGAGCTATATGATGTCTCGCAAAAGCATGAACCCCGAAATGCACCTCCTGAAGCCAGTAGCATACTTTCTAAGTCAAAGTTAAAAAAATTAATTCATTTAGGAATAATAGAACCGCCCAAAAGAAGCGAACAAACACGAAAATTAGAGGATGCTATTCACGATTTAAAAGAACGGATACAAGGTCGATTGGAGCACTTAAAACACTTGGTAGTTCACTATGAAGATAAAGTAAAAACGCAACTTTCTGCTCTGGTAGACAAGATGCAAAACGCCATTACGCCTCTTTTTGAACGAATAGGTGCCTCATTAAAAGAGTCTTTTCAAAATGCCAGTCAGCGATTTCGCTCGCTGATGCAGTCTTCCAAAAAAGAACAGGAAAATGAAGATAAGGAAGGTGAACACCCCCATTTTTAAGAATAGGCAAGGCCGTGCTTGACTTTAAGCGAGATGGCCATGATATAATCAACTTAACCCGATAGCGAGAGATTTTAGAACCAATGCTAACAGCATGGGGAGCATCCTGAAATCGGCGTTGTGCAAGCCCACCTTGTAGTGGGAAGCCTGAACCGATACATCCGCTACCCACTTGAACCTCAGGGTTCATAATCCATGTCTGTCGGGCTCCTTTCATGTGCTCCAATTTGAGTGCAATCAGCCAGTTACTTCATTAATTGCTCTTTTAATAAAAAATACTCATCTCTAACCTTGGCTGCCGCTTCAAACTCCATGTTTTTTGCATGCAAGTACATTTGTTTTTCCAAAGTATTAATGTGTTTCACTAATTCCTGAGTTGACCAATGCAAATATTCTGGACTGGGTTCTGCAACCGCAATGTTGCGTTTTCCTTGATAAGCACCTTCCATAATGTCGGTTATGGACTTGTTAATCCCTTTAGGTATGATTCCATGTGCCTCATTGAATGCTTTTTGCTTTTCACGTCGTCTGTCGGTCTCTTCGAGCGCTCTTTGCATAGAACCAGTGATCTTATCCGCATAAAGAATGGCACGCCCCTTCATATTTCGTGCCGCACGCCCTATAGTCTGAATCAAAGAGCGATCAGAACGTAAAAAGCCCTCTTTATCTGCATCAAGAATAGCAACTAAAGCAACTTCGGGCATATCCAAACCTTCACGTAATAAATTAATCCCCACCAAAACATCAAAGACGCCCAGGCGCAAGTCACGAATAATTTCAACGCGCTCCACCGTATCAATGTCTGAATGTAAATAGCGTACTTTAACACCATGTTCATTCAAATAATCGGTTAAATCTTCGGCCATCCGTTTCGTGAGTGTAGTCACTAACACCCGTCCATTTTGTTGGACCACCAGACGAATTTCAGACATTAAGTCATCAACTTGCGTGCGCACAGGGCGAATTTCCACTTCGGGATCCACAAGACCAGTCGGACGCACGACCTGTTCTGCAACATTATCTGAATGCTCTTTCTCATAAGAACCAGGAGTTGCGGAAATATAAATCGTTTGGGGTGAACGCGCTTCAAACTCCTCAAAGCGTAGCGGTCGATTATCAAGGGCCGACGGCAGTCTAAAACCATACTGTACCAACGTCTCCTTACGCGAGCGGTCACCGCGGTACATGCCGCCAATTTGCGGTACAGTAACGTGAGATTCATCAATAATCAGCAGCGCCTCTTCAGGCAAATAATCAAATAAAGTTGGCGGTGGTTCACCTGCTCCCCGCGCCGATAAATAACGGGAATAGTTTTCAATACCGGAGCAATAACCCAATTCCAACATCATTTCCACATCAAAATTAGTGCGTTGCTCCAAACGCTGGGCTTCGAGTAATTTATTTTGTTCATTAAATTCAGCCAGGCGCTCTTGTAATTCTTCTTTGACCCAATCTACGGTTTGCAAAATACGATCACGAGGCGTCACATAATGAGTTTTAGGGAAAATAGTAACACGGGGAAAACGGCGCAAAATTTCACCCGTGAGTGGATCAAATTGCGCAATGTTTTCGACCTCATCATCAAATAACTCAATACGTATGGCATCACGCTCTGAATCTGCAGGAAAAATATCGATAATATCGCCATGCACGCGGAACTGGCCACGCTCCAGGGATAAGTTACTGCGGGTGTACTGCATTTCAGCAAGTCGCCTTAAAATTTTACGCTGATCGGATTGTTCTCCACGGGAAAGATGTAATACCATACGTAAATAGGAATCAGGATCACCCAAACCATAAATTGCAGATACGGTTGCGATGATAATCGCATCTTTACGTTCAATTAAGGCTTTGGTTGCAGACAAACGCATCTGTTCTATGTGCTCATTGATAGAAGAATCTTTTTCAATAAAGGTATCTGAAGCAGGCACATAAGCTTCTGGCTGATAATAATCATAATAGGAAACAAAATATTCCACCGCATTATCGGGAAAATATGCTTTAAATTCGCCATAAAGCTGAGCAGCAAGCGTTTTGTTGGGCGCCATAATCAAGGCAGGACGACGCATGGATTGAATAACATGTGCTATAGTAAAGGTCTTGCCCGAGCCAGTAACCCCTAACAGGGTTTGTTTGGATAAACCAGACTCCAAGCCTTCAATTAATGAGGCAATGGCAGCCGGCTGGTCGCCAGCAGGCTTGTAATCGGCATATAGTTTAAATAAATCTTTCATATCTTATTAGTATATCTCACAGGAGCAACAAATGGATATCGCATTAGCAAAACGCGTGCAAAAAGTTAAGCCTTCACCTACTTTGGCCGTAGCAGCAAAGGCTACCCAAATGCGTGCTCAAGGCCATGATGTCATTAATTTAGGTACCGGCGAACCCGATTTTGACACACCCAACTACATTAAAGAAGCCGCTATTGCTGCCATTAATAAAGGGTACACCAAATATACTGCTGTTGATGGCATACCTGAACTTAAAGATGCGATTAAAAACAAATTTAAAAAAGATAATGGTCTTGATTATCAGCCCAATCAAATTTTAGTTTCCGTGGGTGGCAAACAAAGCTGTTACAATCTCTGCCAGGCCCTGCTTAATCCAGGTGATGAAGTCATTATTCCTGCGCCATACTGGGTCTCTTATCCTGATATGGTGTTATTGGCTGAAGCGACTCCGGTTATCATTTCTACAACTCCGGCACAACGGTATAAAATCAATGCCGAGCAACTTGAAAAAGCCATCACCCCCAAAACACGACTAATCTTCTTAAATAGCCCATCCAATCCATCGGGAGTAGCATACACTCTAGATGAGTTGAAAGCATTGGCTGAAGTCTTGAAAAAACATCCGCAAATTATTATTGCGACCGATGATATGTACGAACATATCCTTTGGAGCCAACCCTTTGCAAACATTCTGAATGCATGTCCTGAATTATATGAGCGCACTATTGTATTAAACGGCGTTTCCAAAGCGTATGCGATGACTGGCTGGCGTATCGGTTATGCAGCAGGTCCTGCCCCCTTAATGAATGCGATGAAAACCATCCAGTCCCAATCAACATCCAATCCTTGTTCTATTGCACAAAGAGCCGCTGTCGCCGCACTAACAGGTGGAAATGAGAGCGTCGTAGAAATGGTTAAAGCCTTTCGCGAAAGACACGACTTTGTCGCTTCCAGATTGCAAGAAATACCCGGAATAGAAGTGATTCCCGCTGATGGTACCTTTTATATTTTCCCAAATGTACAAGCAATCATTGAAACGCGCGGTTATATCAATGATCTTGAATTCTCTGAAGAATTACTCGTTAAGGAAGGGGTCGCTTTAGTACCTGGATCTGCATTTGGCAATGAAGGCTGCATCCGTTTATCCTTTGCAACCAGCATGGACATATTAAAAGATGCCTTAAACCGCCTACAACGTTTTTGCAGTTAAGCTCCACCATTACTTCTTCCCCCCAAGGGGGAGAAGGTGCCCAAAGGGCAGATGAGGGGGGCAAAAACCCCATCAATAAGCAGATTTTAAAAAATTATTCTTAAATCTACTTGACCCTCAATCAGAATCGTTTTAAGATTCCGACCCTATTCCCCGGTAGCTCAGTCGGTAGAGCGGATGACTGTTAATCATTAGGTCACAAGTTCGAGTCTTGTCCGGGGAGCCACTTCCAGTCTGGGTTTTGGCGAAATTCAATCAAACCTTAAATTTTACGTGTCGAACATGTGTCGAAGTTTGAAGTAAGATACTGGGCTCTTCCCCAAATCAGGGGACACTAATCAAGAATACAAAACTTTGGACGGATTTTTCAGATATGTCATTTGCATACCAATGATGAAATGTCATTTAGTGTTATAAATTCAACTTTAGATAAATGAGCATTATTAATAAAACCCATTGGGACTAATCTATTAGTTACTACCAGTGCCTTAATCTCAATTATCTGTTGGGTTATCCCTAATTTCGAACATACTGTGTCAATATTTTTATTTAACCAATCTACCCTGTTAATATGTTTGGTGAGTTTATCATCATTGTTTGACGGGTCGCCCCTAAATTTTGAAAGTAAACGGCCAATGTCTCGTGCTGTCCGGCACATTTTTAACCGCTTACATTCTAAAGCATAAATTTTATTACTATGATTACTCCAGACTAAAACGTCAACATCCCCGAGTTTAGAAGGCGCGCCAAAAAACTCCATTTTTACTGAGTGCTTAGAATTCCATTGGTTATCTAAACAAATATTATGCACTAACTTTTCAAATTCATTTCCTAATTGCTCTGCTTTAGCACCTAATAAACTCTTCATTCTTTTACTATCAAATATTGAGCTATCTATCCAGCCTTGCTCGATACCAGAAAAAATATTACGAAATGAATTTTCAATAAATTGAATACCATAAATTAACTTTGATTGCTTAAAATCTAATTTATTTTCAATCAAAATTACTGGTTGAAATGAGAGCGATAATTTTCGTTGGAAACGCCATGGAAAATTACTATCTTGATTAGTTGATTCCCAAACAGTCCTAGGTGTAAAACAGAACCTACTAACAAACGACTTAACAACTTGTAAATTTACTGTATCTTTCAATTTATCTAAAAGTGATCCTACTGAAATCTCTACTACTGCTAACTTTTTTCTTTCAGAAAAATAAATTAAAGCTTGAAAAATTTTTGTAAAATCACTTAATTGAATTTGATATTCGTTGTAAAAAGCTTCTTCAAACTCAAAAAGATCTCCTTGCTCCAAATAGTTAATATGATCACTGTATAATTCATTATATTCTTTTTCTGAAATTTCAAATGTATCTAAAAAATAACCAGTTAGATATTCATTCGTTACTGAAATTAACTCATTTAAATCCATAGAAATAAGTCCGTTGTTATGAATTCGGACTTGGCAGGAGTCATTTAAATTATAATGAATTGAATCAGAACTGTTTGCATATGAATACATCTCTGAAGCTAATGCCATAAGATGGTCAATATCTGATTGAGACGCCTCTTTACAATCTTGTGTAATTGGACAAAGTGACATCTCTATCAATATTCTACAACTTATAGACGTAATTGCTCTAAGAGACTCCTCTTTAGATGAGGCTAAGAGACCATCTTCGCCATAATCAATTACTATAGACTTGGATGTATTTTTTAAGCGTCTTGATTCTAAAGACAGAATTTCTATATTTTTTAATAAGTTAAATACTAATGAAAATGAATTATATTGCCGGATATTTTTTTGCAATTCTTTGAACAAAAATAACCATATTTTGTCAAATATAGTTTTACAATCTTGAGAGTTATCTATGATTTGGGGAATCCTTGATATCCCTATTTTTCTTGCCAATCCAAGATTGATTTCAGAAAGATCTTCTTGTTGTATAAGAAATTTTCTATTTTTACTGAGGCTTTTGTATGCGATTTCAAAACTTAGTTCTTTGACTCTAATAAAATGTATGTGGCGCGCATACTCACTAGGAAAAATTTTACTTAAAATATTTTCAATGTCTGTTTTTCCAAGATCTTTTCCTATTAAAAAAAATAATGCTTTTAAACACTCTTGGAGCAATAACTTTTCGCCAGTATTTACCGGCTTACCTAATTCCAATAATAGTTGTCTTTTTAAAACAATAATAATTTTCTTATTTATCTTGTCAACTTTAGTGTCAAACAAGTTGCTATTATTAATATTTCTCGTACTTGCCCATTCTTCTGGATGCTCAAAAAATAATTGAATACTTATCTGATCAAAATTTCTTGCCTTCAATTCTCCACAAAAAATATAAGAGCTCTGAAAAAGTTTATTAAGAATGCTCTCCCATAAATGATACGATAAATCTTTCAGCTCATTTGAAAATGACTCTCCATTAATTGCCAACCATATTCGCGCTCCATCAATCTTGACTAATCCAAGGAGAATATCTAATTCTAATGCATCCTCAGCAACGTAAATATCTAAATTTTTATTTTTTTCATATATATTATTTTGCATCAAACGAACTACTTTACTATATGCTCCATCTTTAAATGCTCTTACAGAGTGGGCATCTTGTATTTTTCTTTTTTCAATGCAATATACCGCCGAGACATCAGCACTAAGTGTAATCATACTTGTTTGTGATGCGGGATACTCACAATCAGAAGGAGCTAGTAAATATCCATTTTGAACCCAATATGCATATTCATTAGTAAATTTATCTGGATTAATTAGATTAATTCCATTTCTCAATAAATTTTCTTTTGAACGTAAGTATTTCCAAATCTTTAATAATTGATTAGATCCGTCCTTTGGAAAAAACTGAAATTCAGCGATTGACAATGAACAAATATACCAATTATTTTCTAATGGTTTGTCTAACTCTAGATATAACCCTTGAGTATAACCACAGGGTATTATCAGAGTTAATCCACCACCCAATCCAAAACTATTATATAAGTAACTAGAAATACTTCTGATTCTTTGATTGATAAAATTTTCCTGCTGTTCATTAAACGAATATGGAGTATTAAAGTTATTAACGTTAAATTTGCTTAAATCTTCATTCAGAATAATCACGTGACAAAATTTGTTTGTATCAAATTCTAAGACAAAATCATCAATCATTATCACATTTAAATTTGGAGATGGCAGAAGACAAATTCTTGGATAATAAGCGTTAAATTTTCTTATAAGCTCTCCTTGAAGTATCTTTCTTGTGCGGGCTTTACTTATGTCGACGTGTAATTCTCTTAATCTATTTTGCTTATTTACGTTTTCTACGAAATATAAGCATAACGAATAACATATTGCTGAGGGGATAAGTAGCATCATTTTTCCCTGAGCTGTCTTAAAAAAAGGATATCTATGTAATCTACCTGTATCTTTTAATTTATTTAAAGGTGAAATGAAATTTTCAAAGAAGGATAAATTTATTTTAAATTTATTTAAGTCGCTATCTTTTATATATAAGGATCTTCTTCGTATTTCTAATTTATTTTTCTTCGGTATATGAATTTTTTTTTGGGCAGAACTTTTTCCATAACACCAACGTTCCAAATTAAATTTATCTGCCAATTTTTCACTTAAAAGCAATAGATAGTACATTTCTTTAGCAACATGCCCATATTTACTGGGATGAGTTTCACAAAGTTCAATTATTTCCTGCAAAAAATAATCAATACTCGTATGAAGACCTGTAAAAACTCTAAAGCTTCCATGTCTTGAGTTAATATTTGAGATAAAGACATCCTCATGAGGGCCTTCCATATGGATATGAAAAATTTTTTTATTGTTAATAGTTTTTTCAAGACAATTGTAGGAGAATTTTTTCTTTCCATCACAATACATTAATCCATATAATATTAACTGCTCAATTCTGTATTGATTCTCTTGATATTGAGGGTAAGTTAATAAGCTACTTAACCAAGAAATTGTACTTTCTACTTCATAATTTTTAAAATATTTTTGTGCTACATCATCAAGGTTCGTTGATTTAAACATATTTCCAAGCACTCAGATATCCATGATTTATTGAGAATATTTTAGCCTAGTATTGACATAAAATCTTTTAACGTACGTAGCCACCCAGCTGCTAGCAGCAGGGAACAAGCATTTATTTATTGCAGACTAACAAATAATGAAAGGGACAAATGGGACTTATGGGAATCTCATCCAGCATTGGGTTATAACCGCCCCACCTTAAAATATCATTGTGGGGCTTAAGGGACATTTTGAGGTTAAGTCAGAGAAGATTTTTCTTCTTTAATCACAAATACTTTGCCCCTCTAAGAAAGATTTAAATAATCAGAATAGATTCTCAGGATTCCGTAGGACTAAAAGTAAAACTGGGTATTGGGGTTGACAGTTTCTTCTTCAATGGCCTTTCAACCAACAACTTCGCTCGATCAATTAAATCATTTCGAGAATACCCTGGCTTTTGGCCATTCAGGTATTTCAATACGTATAAGCGGAACGTATTGTAAGTTGCAGTGAAGCGTCCCTCATCCCTAAGCGTTTCCCAGATGATGGTAATCGACCATCCTTTTTCCAAGGCTTCGGATATGTCTTCACATAACGCAAGAAATTCCACTTTATTTTTTCTGGTGTTCGTTCTTTGTTGGCTCTGTTTAGAAGTCATTATGTTTTCTGTTAAGGATTTTTTCATGGTATCTACTCTCCATATTATTGGTTATTCAATCCTTTGCGTTTTATCGTTTATTTCTATTTATTTTTGACCTTTTCGGTCACTGGTAAAGCCCTTTTGGTAATTTTCGGTAATTTATTATTTATTTTTGTTTATTCATGATTATTTTCGTTACTAATCGTTACATAACGAACAATTACGCTTAATTACCAAAACACGGTTCTAAAATAAATTTCAAAATACAGGGCAAGATAGGTGAAGTTAGCTAACCAGCAGGCTGGTCACCAAACTTCACGAACCTTATTCGCACCTTCGGTGCTCAACGGGAAAACCACTGGTATAGTCAATTTTATTCACCTCCCCAAATTTTACCGGTAAAAACATACAGCCTTGGTGTGCCAACTCCTTTGATTCTTGGCTTGTGTGAGGCTTTGCCATCCGAGGCGGGTTTCAGCCAGCCGGCTTGTAATAAAACCCTGGTCACAGTGCGTTGATCAAAGCCTTTGCACAGTTCATTTTTGTAGGTCTCAGTTAACACCATATAGATTCGAAACCCTTCGTTATCTGTATGATAGAATCCTGCTCGGTTGAGAATCTTGTCATTGTTGGGTGAGTTAGCATTATCAAAACGACTGGCGCCATGAGATTCAAAGAAGGCACGTACTTGCGCCATAATGGCACGATCTTCGCGTTGGCCATCAACCCCAAAAGCATCCTGCCATGCAATAAAGCAAGTCTTTGCAGCATGGAAAGATTCGCCTTTTTGCCATCCTGTCAGGCCAAATTGACTGGCGAGTTCTCCGGCAGCTGCAACTAATGCAAAGCGTCTGGCAACACGGATTATCTGACCTGTTGCATCGGGTTGAATGACTGCATCAACAAAGGTTTGAATGGTGTCGGTGATAAATCGGCTGATTGTTTGTCGGTTGGCAACTACTTGATTCAACCACGCCATACCGATTGCACCATGATATCGGTTGCTGTATTTCTTTAGCGATAAAGCCATACTGGCTGGGCTTAGTTGATCATGAATGGTTTCAAAGATCCCCATCTTGCACCCTGCATCTGCCTCAATATCAGCAAACCTGATTTCCTGACCTGCATTAATGCGCTGTCCTGATTTTGCCATGAGTGCCGTCAAAGACTCTTCACCAGCAGATAAGAAAAATAAAGACCATCGAGAAGATTGCCTGACTGTGCCAGTACGAGAAGCACGTGTTTTTCCCTGACCATTGGCCAGCAAATAAGCTGCCTCCCCTGCTTCTCTGGGATCAATTTGGCTGAGTTCATCAAGGATCAGCAATCCATCATTGTGTAATGAAGCCAAGCCTTCGAGTCCATTGGTGGTGCTTCGCCATAAACGGCAATAGGATTGTGGGTTTCCCCAAACAGAAGCGGCCAAACTTAATGCAGTGCTTTTACCTGATGAGGATGCGCCTCGGAAATGAAAACCGCCTGAGTCTTCCCCAACAATCTTTGCCAGTACAGGTGCAAGAGCTACAGATATGGCAAATACCAGTCTTGAGTTGCCTGATGCCAACCGACCTATTGAATCTCGCCATTCTTCAACACTACCCTTAGCGGACATTGCTGGTTCAATGGAATTGATATTCTGGAAGACAATTTTTTCTGTTGATTGCCCGATACATTGGGATGCTGTTACAAAAACATCGCCATGCCAACCCAGTTTATCAACACATCGTGCACGTGCGTCTACTGGAAAGACCTGTAAATAGGAGGCTAACAAATCGCGAGCAGTCCTATTGGGAGAAATACTCAATCCCAATCTTGCCAGCTCTCTCCTTACATCGGATGAATCACCTTGCAACAAAGCCAGTGGCATCGCCCACTGATGAGTGATGCCATCATCGTCCTGCCATTCCAGCAAACGACCCCATTCACCACTCTGAGCATCTCGAGTTTTTGCAACGACATACAATGGCGCGCATATCCACCGAGGTGATAATGGGTTGCCATCCTTATCAATACCGATAAAGGTTAATCCCTCAGCAGTTAATCGAAAGCGACCACCAGCATAGTCGCAGATAATTGGGCGCTGCTTTGCATTGGCTAATTCAACAACATGATTTTGTGACATAGATTATTCTCCAAACAACAATCACACCATCGGAATGAAGCATATTCATTCTGACGAATTTTAAATTTATGCGTTCTCAATAAGCTGTAACTGACCTTCGTCACTGGTTGAGTAATAAATTTTTTGTTGTTGGAGAAAATTCAACACATCGCTTTTTCGGTACAACACCTTGCGTCCAATTTTTAAATAAGGAACACCACCACCCGCCCAACGGTTACGTTCAAGTAACTGGGTGGAGCAGCTTAATACCGCAGCAATCGTTTGTTGATTAAAAAGCGCAGAATGTGGCGCAGATTCAAATTCGTTTAATAAATGTAAACGGGATGGTTTTTGAGCAGACATAGGGATCTCCGCAATTGGTTATTCATTCAGCATAATGCCGACCTGTACCATCCTTGGAGATGAATTCAAATGCCTATCCGATTAGACTTGGACAAATAATTGATATTCACTAGCCTTTTGGCTATAAAAGCTTCTACTTCAAGCTCGGAAAAAGTATCTCGTATTCCCTCAAAGATTGTCAAGGAGAAAAGATCGTATTCAAAGAAGTGTTATCGAATGATATTGATTGATGCTGAAAATAGTTTTTAAAATCAATGTGTCCCTTACGTCCCATCAGTACAATATAAGATTGGGGCAGCTCAAACCCTGTAATGACGTGGGTGTCCCGCTTGTCCCCGATGTCCCGCAGTTTTTTGCGTTATGGTGCAATTCGCTTAAATGCCATGGAGATATCAAAACCACAAGCATGCGCGTATTTTTCCAATGTTTTCCAGCTTGGATTGCTGCTCCCTTTCTCCAGTCGAGAAATGTTTCCTTTTTGTGTTCCCATGCGATCCGCAAGCTGCTCTTGAGTTAATCCCGCTTTTTGACGCATCGAAAGTAATGAGTCAATCAATGCAAATTCTGACTCTAATGCGTCATAGGCTTGCTTTACGTCCTCATTTTTAAGTGCTTTCTCTTTTAATGTTTTAAGGCTCATAATTTTTCCACCTCGCGTTTTCTCTGCAAAGCCAAATTCAACTCCTGCTTTGGTGTTTTTGCACTTTTCTTTACAAAAGCATGTAAAACCATAATATGCTTACCCTTCATATAACAATAAAGCGATCGGCCAATGCCTTCCTGAGCTTTTGCACGAACTTCAAACAAGCCATTACCCATCGCCTCTGTATGGGGTGGCCCAAGATTGGCGCCATGCCTTTCAATTAACTCCAGAAGCTTAAGCATTCGAGCCTGAATTTTTGGAGGCATTGCCAAGATAGCTTCCTCTACAGACTCATTATAAAAATCAACAGTCCAATGCACTTAATTTAATCCCAATGTTATCTTATATGATAACCCAATGTTATCATTTTTTCCAGTTTGATGACGCTTTACAACATATTAGTTTCCAAGGAGGGTATGTAAATATTTTCTGGTGGCAACTTTGCCATATTTGGAAGATAGTTTCATCAACTGGACTTTATCAAACTGATCGAGGTTTTTAGCAACTTTTAATTGTAATTGGCTTACATCTTCCGTTAAATATTTCGCATTGTTCAATAAGTCCACCAGTAAAAATTCTTTAGTCAGTTTAGTTGGGAAACCATTACTTGGGCGTTTAAAAGAGAAAACACGATTTCCAAGCTTTTTATCCTCATGACGTTCGCTGTTATAAACAACTACCCGGTTATAAAGTTGTGTTAGTCCTAAACCCAATTTATTGTAATCATTCCATGAATACATGAGAAAGGGCTTATTAAGAAAACCTTTAACAAGCGCCTCATCAGTCGGTGGTAGTAATCCAAAACGAGATTGCTTTGGTTTGTAATATAAGCCTGTTGCTGGCTTTTTGAGTTTGTTTGCTTCTACTAAGATATTGAGATCTCTATCCAGATTGCTTGAAAAAGATAACAAGTCCTCTCTCCGGTAAACGAAGCCGGCTTTCATATGGGAATATAGGTTGTCACGCCTTAATGTATTCATGGTTATATTATATACAGACATTGTCTAATTTGAAAAAATTTTATTAAAATTTCATGTAAATATTTTTTATCCTGCCCTTTACGCTCTTCTTTAACCATCTGCGCCAGGCATACAATATGTCCTTATTGTAATTGCGACACAGCTTGTGGCGTAATTGGGGCACAACCTGTGCACCAATTTTGAATTCAGAATAAGCTCGTGCAAAAACGTGGAGTTTATTACTCATGAACTACTTCTTGTGGTCGAATTGCTACTAGTGTTGCGGATGGTTGAACACCCATACACTTTAAAAAATAATCGGTAATTTGTTGCATCGGTTTTCTCAACCGCTCAACGTCGGTCACAATGTACCCGGCTGTGATATCACCGTTCATTTTATGGTTCATCAAACGCTTTAAAGCATAAGCTGAGATATCCAGCCCCTCAGCAATAGTAATAAATGTTCGTCTTAAATCATGAACCGTAAAATGAATGCCTGAGAGCTTGGTTACATTAGCCATTTGCTTCCGCGGCTCAATAATATGACCTGCTGCTCCCGTGCCAGGAAAAACATAGTCATTAATCCTTTTTTGGCTGCGTGATAATAGCAGTTCATAGAGGTAGCTAGAAAGAGGTAGGGTGTGAGATTCATGGTTTTTAGTATCAAGTACGGTTAAGGTTTTGGCGTTTAGATCAACTTGATCCCAGCGTAAAGTCGCGGCTTCCTGACGTCGCAATCCCGTGAGTATGATTAACATTAAGTAATCTCGCAAAACCGCACTTTGTAATTGTTGAACGCCAAGATACCAAGCAGCTAATTCATGGGCTTTAATAAAACTTTGGCGACGCTCAACCCGATACCATGCTCTTGTTTGTGATAAACGTTTTACCGGGTTTTCGGTAATCAATGATTTACCTTGTGAATCTTCATATTGACCAGCCGCAAAATTGAAAAGGGCGCGCAGTAGACGCATGGCTAAATTGGCGTAAGCCTCTCCATGTTCTTGCCCTAATTTTTTATGATGTTTCGCAACACTATCTTTGGTGATACCAAGAAGGGGTTTATTAACCCAGCCTGCAAATCCTGTGGCTAATACCTTTTTGTAATTATAAAGGGTATTGTGTTTTAGTGATTTACGGACTTGAATGTAATCATTAAATACATCGTTTAATGTAATTTGACGCATTTTTTCAGCGCGCTTTTCAGCAACTGGATCTATTCCAGTCGCAATTTGCCCGAGCAGCTTTTGGGCTTCCTTTCTTGCCATCTCAACTGTCAGTTCAGGATAACGGCCTAAAGTAATGCGAGACAGTTTATTTTTTATCAGTTTTTCAACAAAAAAAGCCTTAGTTCCACCGGAGGTAACTCTGATACCAAATCCCTTCATTGCGTCATCGTAATATCGTTTTTGTGCCGTTCTACCCAGAGTCGTTGAAACAGGCAAAGGTAGTTTATCAACGGCTGATTTTGTTATTTTCATTTTCCCTCTTATTCAAACGTGTCGAATATGTGTCGAAGGAATGATTAAAACACAATAAAAGTAATTGTGCTATAAAAAAAGCCGATAGGCCTTATAAACAAAGGGTTGTTAGGATAATTTAAAAGTTGGTAAAAGTGGTTAAAAGCCGTAGTTTTATAACTGTTAATCATTAGGTCACAAGTTCGAGTCTTGTCCGGGGAGCCATTTCCAATCTGGTTTGTGGCGAAATTCAATTAAACTTTCTAAAACGACACATACGTACTATCTCCTCTTTCCATTGACGGAACGTTTTACCAAGAGCAGCTAAGCTTTAAAGGGGCTATTTCTTAGTTCATCACGCTTATTTAAAAAGAGAGAAATCATTTTTTAACACCAGTCTTTACTCATTTAACAATAGAACGAAGTCTAAAAAGTAATTGATTTCTTAGGACGCTCATGGGACACTACGCCACGAATAATGGCAATAAATGACAACAATTGGCAGAGAAGGTTTATTCATAAGCAGTTGATTTTATTGTTTTTATTGGTTGTAGCGTTTAGAAGTGACTTGTTGAAGATATTTTCTATAATTTATAACTCATAATCGATCTGATTCTAGATTCATACCCTAGTTATCAAGTAATTACGAGTAGTTTCAGAAAACTAAAAATTACCACATAGCCACAGTGAATAATTTATTAAAGCAACTAAACTTTATTAGGCATACAAACAAAGCTCTATTTGTTATGCTGACTATTCATCTCATCCTACTGCTCATCCAAACTGTTTATATGTCCTTTAACAGTAGCATGATTCATGATTACTCCTGTTACTATAATGCCGCTAACTATTGGTTAAAAGGATTATCCCTTTATTCTGGTTGTTTTGTGTATTTACCCCAAAGTGCAATTTTTTTCACCCCACTCTCAATACTCCCCCCGCAATTATTTTTGATCATTTGGAAAATAATTTTAATTATTGCGCTGTATTCTTCATTATTTAAAATTTTAGAATTTTTTAAAATTACTACAAGAAAAAAACTTTTTATGTTTTTTGGGATAACTCTTCTTGTCGCTCAAGGACCATTGACACAAGGACAAGCAGACATATTGATGATTTCATGTATGATCTTTGCCATTGCTGCCTGGTATGATGAGAAATATACGAAATGCGCCTTTCTTCTCTGCTTCTCAGTATTCTTAGATCCATTGGCTATTGTTTTTATGGGTTTAATGTTTTTATTTCATCGTCAATTACAGTTTAAAATAATTTGTTTTTCACTCTTTTTTATTTTATTTCCCTATATTATTAGTAACGTAAACTATGTGAACCAGGAGTACATCGAACTGATTTTAAGATACAGGTTCTTATCAAGCCCCCAATTTCCACATGTATTTAATTTATTTTTCCTTTTTACAAACAGCAATATTTCTGATTATGCGCAATTTATTATTCGTTTAATTTTTTCAATTTTGACTATTGTTTTTTCGTGGCAGGTCAAGAAAAAAATAGACAACCGTCTTTTTCCTTTTTTCTTATACATGCTTTCTTCTCTATACATGCTTTTATTTAATCCGCATGTAGAGTCTCATCATTCCTTAATTCTTATCGTTGTCGCTTTGCCATTTATAATCAGTCAAATGAAAACGATTGATACTCCCCTATTAACATTAATATTTATAATTAATCTTTTTCTCTATATCTGGCAAAAAATATTCTTAAACTCCATGCTTCAACCAATTCCAGTTCTTATAGTTTGTGCCACCTCATTTTACCTGTTGAAATCAATAAGACATTATGAGCAAATTTAGCTCTACTAGTATAAGCATCAACTTTCAAAACCGTTCTTTTCTGGCTTTTCCTCATTTCCAGGGCAATAATCAAGAACGCAAAACCTTAACGCTTAACTTATGCTTTTCGCCTTTTATTAATAGGTTAGGATGAATTTATACTAAAATATTAGTTATTAATGGTCATGGCGCCCCAAGAGTTGATTTATACGCTTGTCCGGCAGCTCCCATTGTGTTGTGCAAGGCATTTTGTTCCTCCATTTACCTTCATTCTCTGACCTTAAATGCTCGTCTTTTTATCGTAAAAAAGCAAAGTTGACTTTTTTTGAGCATTCTGGTTTACTCGTTTTGGCACAACATTAATCAATGTTGTGTTAAGAAATAAATAGGAAGGATACAATTGCTTAGAATAATGCGATTTAGAGAGTAACCCTACCTTGTTGCATATTCGAAACATTTACCAATAAAAACAAAAATCAAAGAGTGCTATTTGGATTAAGGAACAATCAATCTGATAACACTCGAAGCTGTTGTGTACCTATGGAATTTGACTATTACTTTTATTCTATCGAAAAGTGAATGCTTAATAAAAACAGCCACATCGTGTTTTTAAAAAGATGAATGCTGAAGACGGAGTATAGGTATCAGTAATTAAGGATAGAAAAATGATGTCGAGACTTGCAAGATTTTATAGATCGAAACCTTCGAATAATGTTTCTACAGTGCGCGAAGTATATGCCGCTCATAGACCCAATTTCGTTACGGGTTCTTATACTGGAAGTAGATGGCGACATAAAAGCATGGAAAAAACATTGGAGCACGTCACTGATGAGGCTAAACTCAATGAGCTACAAAAACAGGCTCACATTAATTTAAGCCAATGGGCACTAAAAAAAATAGTGCCACCAAAAGCGGTGCAAGTGGTGCCTCAAGATTGGGGCGTTGCGGCACATGAAGCAACCAAGAAACATGGCAAACCTTATTCCGTACTCAATATGGCCAATCCGGTATTCCCTGGAGGGGCTGCTTTAGAAGGTGGAAGTGCCCAAGAAGAAAATATGTGGCATCGAAGCACCTGTGCTCAATCCTTGATGGATCCAATGGTTTTTGTCGATCAACTCTCTAAGACATTTCGCTACCATGACACCGCAAGAAAATTGTTAGAAGCTAGACTCAAAATGACGGCAGAGGAACTGGAAGCCTTAAAAAAACATGGCGGAGAAACAGACTCTTCAGGACATAAAGTATTTTTGAGCCAGACACCTAGGGTATGTTTCAGGGGACCAGAAATAACACTGCCTACGGAGACTGGTGATTTTACGGCAGCACACCGTGTTGCAGACAGTGGCTTGAGTTATTCTTTTATGCATCCAACAGAGATTTTCCCATTTTATGAGTTAAGATCAGCAGCTCCAGAATTTGCCATTGAACCACACGGACTGAATCCTCAGGCTAAGGCACAATACACCGCAGATCTCAGGCGGCGGATTGCAGCTCAATTAGACACCCTCATCCTTGAAAAACAGCCCAATGCAATTTTAGGCGCTTGGGGTTGTGGCGCATTTAAAAATGATCCGACCATAGTGGCAACAATATATGGTGAAGAAATTGCAAAACGGGCTCACTTCTTCGACCATATAGTATTCCCTATAATTAACACCGGTTCGCATAATAACTATGTCATATTTGAGGAAATTCTTAGTGGTATCAAACTTGGACATACGCCCTCTCTTTCTACTGCTCTGACTTTGTAATTTGAGCCATTATAGTTTCCAACTGAGCCTCAACATTTCAGGCAGAGCATTTGCTCTGCCATTCTTAGCATACTGATGTAATTCTTTTCCAACCTATTTATTTAAAAATTAGCCGTAAAACGAAATAAAAAATCAAAATGAACAACATCAATCACAAAAACACAAAATTTGTTAATTTTGAAAAAAACATTTGCATTTAATTTAATGTTTAGATTAATCTAAAAGGGACTCAAGGAAAAGGAGATCACCATGTATAAAAGGGATACAAATGCTCGTCTAGTCAATGGAAAAAATAAAACCAATCAACCTGATTCTCATCAACGAACACCACTTTTTTTTAATCAAAAACAAAAAGCCCCATCAGCACAAAAGGAAGCCCCAAAAAAACCAGGAGCACAACAACAACCACAACCTGTGCAAGAAATAAGCTTACAATCAACTACGGACTTTTTACTCGCTGCAATTTTGCAAGAATTAAAAACGCAAAATATGATCGAGCTCATGAAACTACAAACCCAACAAGAACAAGAGCAAGCGGAGAAAGAGGCGGCTGAAAAAATGCAAGAACGCGATCGCGCGCGGTTTGCAGAAATACAACCTTCGCTGTATCTTTAATTAGCTTTTTAACCCACAGTAAAACGTAGGTCTGATTTGAGCATGACCTACGTTATTTCCCGCTCTGACCAAGAATTGCAATGAAGTATAAATTTTAGTGGGTGACACTCTATTATTTTATAGATTTTTGTTTTATTTGTTCCTCTGTAGGTAACTTGATTTCTTGGACCAACCCCATACGTAATAGTAAAAATATCAACAGATAAGAAACATCAATTTGCCCTTTTTTCAGTCCATGTTTGGCAGAGCTTGGAAAAGCATGATGTCCATTATGCCAACCTTCGCCATAGGCAAGGATCGCCAAGAGCCAATTATTTTTACTGTTATCCTGCGTATTAAAGTCCTTCTTACCCCAAATGTGACAAATAGAATTAATGGACCAAGTGACATGTTGTTGCACAAAGATCCGGACAAATCCACAAATAATTATTCCTTCCCATAAAGAATACCAGCTCATATACATCAAGCCATTGATCACTCCAGGAATAATTATTCCACTCAAAGCAATGGGGGCATAGTATTTATTGATAAATAATAAATCACGATCATGAAGCAAATCACCGAGATAATATCGCCAGTTCTCTATAGTATGATGAGGCATCCATCCCATATGTGCATGATAAAAACCACGCAACCCTCCTTTCTTTACGGACATAGGCGAATGCGGATCAAATTCGGTCTCTGTATATTTATGATGTCTTCGATGGGCTGCGATCCAAAAGAATGGCGGCCCTTCATAAGCCATACTGCCAAAACAAGCAAATACAATCTTAACCCATCGTTTTGCTTTGAATGAATGATGTGTTAACAATCGATGAAAACCGACTGTCACCCCGAAAACGGTGCAGCTGTAACAGAACAAAAATAAGATTAACGTACCAAGATGAATGTCAAACAACATCCCTGAAGCGATACTAAAGACTGTCACGAGTAAAGGCAGCCAGATGATGGCCCGACTGTATAGCTTTTCCGAATTGGTTAAACTACGGTACAAATGCAATTCGGTTTGTTTCATAAACTACCTCAAACAACGGACTTATTAAAGCCACTATGAATGAACAGATGGTCTTATAAATATAAACAACAATGTCTCAAAATTCAATCAAAATGAATCGATACAAATCAACCATCCCATAAACAATGGCAAAAAGCCTAAAAAATAACTGTATATTTCTTGAGCATTTTTAAAAAGCTACTACACTCATAAAATACGAGAAAAATTAGATACTACTAATTTGTATTTGGAACTATTTGGCCATTCAAATGAACTCAAGGAAAAAAATCGAAAGTATGGTTGAGCTGTTTACTGAACGTTGTCTTGCAACCCCTTCAGCTCCATTGTATTACTTCTCCTCAACAGGATTGTTTGCAAACAGTGAGTTACTTACCTACAGCATGCTACAGCAAAAAATTCACGCCACCGCCGCATTAATTCAACAATACGTGAAACCTGGAGACCGGGTGTTGTTAATTTTTTCGCCAGGCATTGATTATATAGTTACATTTTGGGCTTGCTTATTTTCGGGGGTATTGGCAGTACCTGCTTATCCTCCATTTGATAAAAGTACCGTTGAAAAGTTACAAGCAATTATTAATAACTCGAAACCAGCGATTATTCTTTCAAATGCGGAAATCATCCAAAAAATTAAAAAACTAGGGCTCATAAAAAATCTTGCTTCTCTCCCCCTAATTCAAAAATTTGTAAGTAAATTTTCAGCAAAAGTGAACCATTTAATGGAATGGGATTTTCAACACTTTCGTTGGCTAGATATCAATAAAGCCACAATTGATATGGCAAGCTTATATAAACCTATAGTCCTTAAAGGCTCTGACATGTGTTATTTGCAATATACATCAGGTTCAACAGCCATGCCTAAAGGCGTCATCGTACGTCATGAAAATCTGTTAGATAATATGAGCTTAGTCTATGAAACTATAGGTAAAACCAGCAATGAACGGATGGTTTCTTGGTTGCCGCCCTATCATGACATGGGGCTAATCGGTAATTTATTATTCCCTGTATATGCAGAATTCAGCATTTTTATGATGTCTCCCATTGCGTTCCTCAGACACCCCTATTTATGGTTAAAAGCAATTTCTGATTTTGAAGCAAATATCAGTGGAGGCCCAAATTTCTCGTATGAGCTGTGTGCAAAACGAATCGATGAACAATTAGACGAACCTAATTTGCAATTAGGTTCATGGAGAGTCGCCTACAATGGCGCCGAATATATTCATCATAAAACTTTAAATAGTTTCTATAATAAATTTAGTAAATACGGATTCCAAAAAAAATCTTTTTATCCAATTTATGGTTTGGCTGAATCCACCGTATTTGTTAGTGGAAACAAAAATGAGCATGCCCATCCACAACTCTTAAATGTGGACATGCAGTCCTTACAACAGGATAAAATAGTGCTGGCGGCTGATGTTGAAAATAATACACATACCGTTCTGGTTGGATGTGGTAAGCCGATGGTTCCTATAATCATTGTCTCTAAAGCACCTTTTAGAATTTGTGCTGAAGGCGAAATCGGAGAAATCTGGTTGCATGGGCCAAGTGTTACCTCAGGCTACTGGGAAAACGATGAGATAACTCAAGAAACATTTCATGCAGATTTAGAAAACACAGATGCAAAAAAATATCTGCGAACTGGAGATTTGGGGTTTTTATATCAAGAGCATTTATACATCACCGGGAGAATAAAAGAGCTCATTATCATCAATGGGAAAAATCACTACCCTTATGACATTGAAATACTTCTTGGCTCTTTAGACTCTCGTTTAAAAACAGGCTGTATCGCCGCATTTTCAATAAATACCACTGATTCAGAGCAACTAGCCATTGTTGCCGAAGTTCAGCATCTTTTCCCGACCCCGGAACTTGAAGATATTGTAAATAAAATAAAAGCGCATATTAGTGCAAGTTTTGGTTTAAGTCCTCATTTCATTGCGTTGTTACCACCAAAAAAAATTCCTAAAACCACGAGTGGCAAATTAAGAAGAAACATTATTAAAAAATTGGTGGCTGACAATGAACTCAGCGCATTTTATGTATGGCAATCTGGAAGTGGGAATTATGATGAGTAACGATCCGTTCACTATTGGCGAAATTGAAAATTATTTACAAAACAATATAGCAAATATTCTAAGCCAGCCTAAGGAGAATATTGATATAAGCTCTCCATTAATAAATTTTGGCTTTGATTCTTTGCATATCCAACATTTCATTGCCAATATTGAAGATGGTTTACAGATTAAAATGGACAGTGAATTAATTGTTAACTTCGAAAATATTAAAGAACTTGCTGGCTACCTATTAGAGTGCATTGATGAGCAACAAGCAAAACCTGATTTAAACAAGCTGCAGGAGCATTCACAAAAGCAGCAAAATAAAACAGAAAAAACTGAAGCGCATGATACCGAATTTAAAACCTATCCGCCTTATTTACACCTGAAAAACATGCAATCAAAGTTAGGTGCTAACATTTTTTTTGATGCACAACAAGGAACATCCGAAAACACATGCCTCATTAATGGGAAAGAATACATTAATTTTACATCCTATAATTACTTGGGCTTGGCATCTCATCCAGAGGTTATATCCTCAAGCTGTGATGCAATCAGAACATACGGCACGTCTGTTTCTGCAAGTCGGCTCGTCTCTGGGCAAAAAATAATTCATCAAGAGCTAGAGGATGAATTAGCAAGGTTATTAGGGGTTGAGGATGCCATAGTTTTTACAAGTGGCCATGCGACAAACGTTATGACCATCGCCCATCTCTATGGACCCGAGGATTTAATTTTACATGATGAACTTGCTCATAACAGTCTTGTATTAGGTGCAGTTTATTCTAAAGCAACCCGCATGACTTTCCCTCATAATGATTGGCAGGCTATTGATGATATTTTAACTAAGGATAGAGGCTTTTATAAACGAGTATTAATTATTATTGAGGGCATTTACAGCATGGATGGCGATATAGCTAATCTAAAGCAGTTTATTAAGGTCAAAAATCGTCATGCCGCCTGGCTGATGGTAGATGAAGCGCATTCCATGGGGGTGCTTGGAAAAAATGGTCGGGGTATTAGTGAACACTACGGCATTAATCCCATGGATGTAGAAATATGGATGGGGACTTTAAGCAAATCTTTTGCAAGTTGTGGTGGCTATATTGCCGGTAAAAAGGAGCTAATTGAATACTTAAAATATACCTGTCCAGGGTTTGTATTTTCAGTAGGGCTACCTCCCGCAAACACGGCAGCCGCTTTATCATCGATAAGAATCATGTCAAGAGAGCCTGAACGAATTAACCAGTTAAAGGAATTAAGCCAATTAGCAAGAAAGACCGCACAACACTATGGTTTTGATATAGGATTAAATGAAAATACACCCATTTTACCCATTATTTTGGGGGACTCACAGAAATGCATCAATACATCAAGGCAATGTTTTGAGCGTGGAGTCAATGTTAAGCCAATCATTTATCCTGCAGTTCCTGAAAATTCAGCGCGCTTACGCTTTTTTATAACCGCTATTCATACGCCAGAGCAGATCCTTAAGTCGTTTGAAATTTTATCTCAGGCAATTCATCATTAAAAAAGAAGTCTTTGATGACAAAAGGAACGCTTAAAGACTTATCTGGTTTTCTAATCTTTGTCTAAAAACACCGATATAACAAATTTTATGATGCCAATGAGCAACTGTATTCTATAATTAAAAAATGAGCCCTTAGTAAAAATAATACTCATTTTAAACTTTTAAGCAAATAACCGCGCCCAAACAAAGAATGAGTACCAGAAATAAGGATAGTAATATGTTATCAAGAACGCTTTTTAGACGTATCCCCAAAACTTTTGCGCAAATTAAAGAAGTACATGCGGCACATAAACCCGGCTTTGTAAAAGGATCCCTTTCTGGGGAAAGATGGCGACATAAAAGCATGGAAAAAACATTACAACATATCACTGATTCTGAGAAACACAAAGAGCTACAGAAACAGGCACAATTTAATTTAAGCCAATGGGCAAAGGAAAAAGTAACAACCCCTAAAGCAGTTGAGGTAGTTCATAAAGATTGGGGGGTTGCCACACTTGAGGCAACCAAGAAGCATGGCATAACTTATTCTGTACTTAATATGGCCAATTCAGTATACCCAGGAGGAGCCTCTTTAGAGGGCGGAAGTGCCCAAGAGGAAAATATATGGCATCGCAGTACCTGTGCGCGTTCATTAATGGAGAAAATGGTTTTTCTCGACAGAGAAACTATGACTTTTCGATACAGTAATACGGCAAGGAAATTGTTAGAAGCCAGGCTCAAAATGACTGCCGAAGAACGTGAAGCCTTAAAAAAACATCGAGAAGAAACAGACTATACAGGATATAAAGTATTATTTGATCGAGATCCCAGAGTATGCTTCAGAGGACCAGAAGTAGCAATGGTCACCTCTGGTTTTGAAGATTTCAGGGCAGATAGATCGGTTGCAGACAGTGCATTGAGTTATGCTTTTCTGCGCCCATCAGAGATTTTCCCATTTTATGAATTAAGATCAGCTGCCCCAGAATTATCTAGTGAACCACGGGCTTTGACGACACAAGCTAAGGCACAATACACCGCTGATTTGCGAAGACGTATCGCAGCCCAATTAGATACATTAATCATTGCGGGAAAATCCCATGTGATTTTAGGTGCTTGGGGTTGTGGCGCATTTAAAAATGATCCCTTACTTGTGGCACAGATATATGGAGAGGAAATTGAAAAACGCGCCCACTTCTTTGACCATATTGTGTTTCCCATAATTAATACAGGCGCGCGTGACAACCATGACATATTTAATAAATGCCTTAGTGGCATGAAACTTGGAGATACAAACTCAACTGCTCCCGCACCATAAAATGAACTAAAATTACTCTCCAATTTGCGCAGATTATTCTGCGCCGTTCTCGCTTGTTGCCGGAGATGTCCTGGTTCACAGTTTGCTCGCGCACCTTTCTTCGGCTAAGGTATGTTTAGGGAAAAACCTATTTTTATTACATGTACCGGCTAAGGAAGTTAAATAATCTATTTTGAGATAAAGGGATGCGTCGAATAAAAATAATTAGTACGGCAATCTGTCTTGCAATCATTGGCGCAATCCTGCCTATGGCAGGTGCACTTTTTTTTGCATGGTCCTTAGCATTTCAAGAAGAAAGCAACGTCTTATATGAATATACTGCGCGCATGCTGACACGGGCAAAACATACTATGAATAAGGCCCGGCAAGCGCTTTCTTTACTCGAAAACAATAAGGATATTTTGCCGATTTGCTCACCACAGCATATCCAGTGGATGCAGAAAGTGTCCACATCCACCGCGGGCTCAAAAAAAATTTCTTATTTTGAACATGGTGTTGAATATTGCACCAGCTGTGGGTCCTCTGTCACTAAAACCCCTAGATCTAAAATGGATTTTATCCTGCCGGATGGCTTAGAAGTAGGAATGCCAGCACAAACTTCAGCTCACTCACGTTCTTTTATTCCTGTACGAAGAAACGGTAATTATGATGTTTTTGTTGATGTGCGACGTCTTGCTGACATTATTATACCGGATGGAGTCTGGCTGGCTATTGCCTATAATGGCAAAATAATTACACAACAAAATGAAATTCGGCCGTCTTTACTGCGAATCATAATGGATAAAGTCAAAAACGATAATTTAAGCCAGTATTATTATCAGGCCGATGGGAAAGAGCGTTTAAAACCAGCGGAACGCCTCAAAAAAAATCAGGTATTTATTCTCGATGAACAAATGGTTTTTATTAGTCAATACGGGCCATTTTACTTCATCTCCTCAGAGCCCGAATCGTTTGTTAATCAACATTATGAAGAATTGCAATTGATTCTTCTGCCATTTGGCCTCATCACTGCTTTTTTTATTGTGGGACTGGTGATCTATTACTCAAAAAAACGCTTGCTTTTAAAAATGATTTACATGAAGCATTAAATAATAAAGAGTTCTTTATACACTATCAGCCTATTATCCATACCGCATCAGGTACATGTTGTGGCGCAGAAGCATTAATTAGATGGCAACGTCCTAATGGGCCGCTGGTAAAACCCGAGCTATTCATTCCTTATGCCGAGGAGATAGGAATTATCTCGTCTATAACCAAACGCGTAATTGATCTGGTATTTGAGGAAATGGAGCAATTTCTTATTCAAAATAAAGAAGCGCACATTTCAATTAATGCCTCGGCTGAGGACATACATAATGGATGGGTTCTTGAACTATTAGAATCAAAGATTGCGAAAAGCAAAATAACAAAACAACAAATATGGATAGAGCTTACTGAGCGAACATTTTTAAAAATGGAAGAAGTGAAAAAAATTTTTATTCAAGCGCGAACATTAGGCTATGTTGTAGTCGTTGATGATTTTGGTACTGGCTTTTCCAATTTATCCTATTTACACAACGTTCCCCTAGATCTTCTAAAAATTGATAAGAGCTTTATTGACAGTTTGGGTATGCATTCGGTAACGAGTAATGTGGCAGATCATATTATTGAAATGGCGCAGGGCATGAATTTACAGATTGTCGCGGAAGGTGTTGAAACACAAGCTCAATATGATTATTTAAAAGAAAAAAAGGTAGATTATATACAAGGTTACTTATTTTCTAAACCGCTTCCAGCACGCGAATTCATAAAATTCGCTGCCCAAAGAAACATTGGATAGTTGATGCATTTTTGTCGATAGTCGATGTATTTAGCCGAACGCCTACATTCAAGCTACACTTGTTATATAACCTTTTTAAGGAAGTAATAACAATGAGCAGCAGAGCACCCATAATTATTGGTGAGGTAAAAATCAAGCCAGGGGAACGGAAAACAATTTTATTACCTATGCCCAAATTGTATAACTGGACGCCAATCAGCCTACCGATTCATGTAATTAGCGGTTTGGAGGAAGGACCTTCCTTATGCATCACTGCAGCAATCCATGGCGACGAAATTAACGGTGTTGAGATCATCAGGCGCTTCTTGAAAAAGAAGGGATTAAAGCGTATCAAAGGGAATGTGATTGCGATTCCTATTGTTAATGTATATGGTTTCTTATACCAGGAACGCTACCTCATGGATAGAAGGGACTTAAATCGCTCGTTTCCCGGGAGCTCCAATGGCTCTCTTGCATCCATACTCGCAGAAATCATCAGTAAACAAATTTTATCCCAATCAACCCATGTGATTGACCTGCATACCGGCTCGAATCATCGTTTTAATTTACCTCAAATTCGCGCAAATCTAGATATGCCAGGTGTTGGCGATTTGGCCGAAGCATTTAATGTTCCTGTCATCTTGCATTCGACCTTTAGAGATGGTTCGATGCGCGAATACGCCAATGAACAAGGCATCCCCATTTTGGTCTATGAGGGAGGGGAGTCTTTGCGCTTTGATGAACTATCCATAAGAACTGGCATTAATGGGATTTTGAGTGTCATGGGGGCATTAGGAATGCTGCAACCCGGAAGATATCGAGTGAAAAAATGCACCCCCACTGTATCCAGAAACAGTTATTGGATTAGAGCCCCCATAAGCGGTATTTTAAGACACATTAAAAAATCAGGGGATCGAGTCACTAAAGGACAAACGATTGCAATTATCGCCAATCCAACCAGCACAGAAGAATACAAATTAAAATCACCGATTTCTGGCATTATTATTGGCGAAAATATGTTGCCGCTAGTGCATTCGGGGCAGGCTTTGTTCCACATCGCAAGTTTTGAAAAATTAACGGTTGTGGAGGAGCAATTGGAGAACCTACAAGAGGCGTTTGACTTGAATGACTATGAAGATTAATTTCATCAAAAATAATCAAGCCAAAAGCGTAGTAAAGTAGTTACTGCCTGTGGGGACTCCATAGGTGACATGTGTCCTGAGTCCTCAATTATCGCTAATTTAGCATGAGGAATGCGATCGCGTAGTTCCTCATGAACCGCCAAAGAAAAATTTTTATCTTGGCGTGCATGAATCACTAACGTAGGCATAGTCAAAGAAGGAAGGAAAGAGCGGCATTCTTCTCGCGCTAACAGGATCTTTTGTTGGGCAATAAAGGCTTGTTGGCCAACACTTAAGAACATGGAGTAGACTTCCTTTTTGACGAGCTCATCAACAACATAAAAATCTGCTAGTGTTCTAGCGACCTCTTGAAAATTTCCTTGCTCAACCATCTGCAGCATCGCCATTCTTTTTTGATGCTTTTCTTGAGAGTCAGATTGTGCCGAAGTATTCAATAAGCATAATTTTAAGATCCGCTCGGGAACTCTTCTGGCAAGCTCTAATGCCAACCATCCCCCCATTGAATGCCCTGCCAAGAAAAAATCACCGTCAACACGGTTTAAAATCTCTTGAAGTAACGCCTCAGTAGTATCGCCGCCAACTAAGGGGATACTTTGACACTGCACAAGATCCTGTAAATGATGTGTTTGATAAGACCATACGCGCTGATCGGATAAAACTCCAGGTAAAAAAATCAATGTCTTTTGCGACACAACACTCTCCTCACTTAAGCAGAACGTTTTGTAAACCACAAAATCAAATCATCATCCAGGCAAACCATGGCTCCTGGCTTGACAGTTTTATAAGCATAAGAAATTCCCAAGCCATCAGGAATATAACCCCGTTGTACATAGAGCCTTTGCGCCTGTCCATAATCTGTATACAAACCAACACCGATTCCAAGTATGGGATAATGTTTAAATCCTTCTGCCTCCGCCAAATCAAGAAGTGCAGAGGCAATTCCCTTATTGCGATAAGGTGGCAGGACATTCAAATCCATAATTTCTGGAATGCTCTGTTGTTTGAAGGAGGGGTAAAGTGAATCCCATTTCAAGGTAATATACCCTGCAAAATCATGCTCATAAAACGCCACCCACACCAGACGCTCGCGTCGTTCCTGCTCTTGCAGATAATGGATAAAAATACTTCTGGGTTTTGGCCAATTGTGCACGGCAAATTGCTTAACCATCAAGTCGATGTCATCTGGGCTCATGAAGCGAAGCTGTAAGCGGGCGGCGGTCATTTGTTATTTCTCATCAAAGTACAAAACTTATTGGTATTGAGCGTTCATTATCTAGCATATCAACAAAAAGGCAGAAAAACAGTGGATAACATGTATTTATGCATGCTCTAGCTCATAGAGTATCAAGTAAAAATAAAGAAATAGGCGCAGGAACATCAGCATAGTAAGATTGCGTTAAAATCTTGCTCGGTTATTATAGCAAGGGTTGTCATGTCATGGGATTAAAACAGCTAAATTTTGGCAAACGAAATCGCTGGAGAAAAATTATTCTGATTGAAGCTTCTGAAGTACCTAATACGTGGCCTGAAACATGGGTCAAGGGCATGATCAAAACTAAAAATAAAATGGGAATTATGACCGTTGAAAATTCTCCTGCTTCAAAGGCCATCATGCGAAAACAGCGGAAAAACCTTTACTCGATTAGGTTTGAAAAAATGTTTTAACTGGTTGGTTCCATGTGGAAAATTATATGTCGTAAATATGACACCCTATTTTGGTTTGTTTAATTGGCAAGAACTAGCTAAATTTTATTTAGAACGTGTCAAAAACGAGGAGCAATGGCCTGGAGAGATCAACTGCAGGAATTTCGCTAAGGATGGCTGGGGTGATCAGTTACCTGAATTTGCCCATTTTTTTGATATAAAGAGCATGCGCGCCATTACTGAGCAAGCAGGGTTTTCTATTGATGATATCTACTATTTTTGTTACGAGAATATACCCGATGCATATAAAACAAATGGCAAAGAATACGTTGGCATGATTGCGTCAAAGAAATAAAAAAGCAGGATAATGGCGGCTAACTAACAAAGGTTTTTCTATGCTCAATAAATCATTGGATACTTATTTAAGTTTATGCACCCAAGTTTATGACTTGAGTAAACCCCTGCCACCGCAAGATGCGTGGGATTTCTATCTAAGCTATGCACAAGAGGCAGATGGTCCTATTTTGGAGCCTATGTGTGGGAGCGGGCGTTTTCTCTTACCCATGCTATGTGCAGGATTTGCTATCGAGGGGTTTGATGCGAGTCAATCGATGCTGGATGCCTTATATGCCAAAGCCCAAGAACAACACTTAAATCCTAATATCTGGCATGGATATCTGGAAAAACTCCAGCAAGCCAAACAATATAGCTTAATCTTTATTCCCAGTGGTTCGTTTGGCCTCATTATTGATTTGACTGTTGTCAAACAGGCCTTAAAAGTAATTTATGACCATTTAAGCGAAAATGGTTTCTTTGTATTTGAGACAGAAACCATACATGCCGTTCCTAAAGAACTAGGTATTTGGCGTGGTTCACGTTGGCAGCGCGCCGATGGACAAACCATTTTGCTCAGTCAGTTGGCGATGCTTGAAGAATCCGTTTGTTATTCAATTGGCAAATATGAGCTGGTTGCCGCCAATCAACTCATAAAGACTGAAATCGAGGAATATAAAATCCGCCTTTATGATGACCCATCTCTATTACTGGATTTGTTGCATGAAACCGGTTTTAAAGAAGTTCGCTTACTAAAAGCATTTGATAGGAGCGCATCCCCAGGTAAAAATGATGAGACTATTCTCTATGAATGCAGAAAATAACCCGGCGCTTTTTTGGGCGCAAAACTACCTGAATCAACAAGGTTACTCCATACAAGAGCCATTTAAACCCATACACAACACGTCCTGGGCCAAGGTGTATCAAATTACTACGACTAAAGGTTTTTTTTATTTGAAACAAATACCCGCACCATTTGCCATTGAGCCTAATTTATTATTATATCTCCGCAGTTTCTTCCCGGCCTTAGTACCTGAAGTAGTGGGCACTAATCCAGATTTGTATTGTTTTTTGATGAGCGATCGGGGAACACCACTTAGAGAAAGTTTGGCAATCAATTTCCAAATTGAATTGGCAAGAGAGGCACTTAAATCTTATGTGACAATCCAAACAGGTCTTATTAGCCAGACTGATTCCCTGCTAGCACTTGGAGTTCCTGATTGGCGTTTGCTAAATTTACCTGATTTATATTTAAAGTTGTTGGATGAATCTGCGTTTTTAAAAAATGATGGTTTAACGACAAATGAATTGCACCAACTCAGCGCTTTGCATCCAAGATTGGTGGCGCTTTGTCAGCAACTGAGCCAATACGCTATTCCTGAAACAATTGAACACAGTGATTTTCACGAAAATAATATACTACATCAAGTACAGCATCTTACGATTATTGATTGGGGGGAAAGCGTCATTTCCCATCCGTTTTTTTCTCTAATTTCCTTTTTGCTGGGGATAATGCGTCAGCAGCAAATCAACGAACAAAATGAAACCTACAGCATATTACGTGATACTTATTTGCAGCACTGGCATGCTTTTGAACCCCAGGAGCGCCTATTGCAGGCATTCACCTTAGCAAAACGCATAAGTCCAATTAAATATTGCTTAAGTTTTTATCGCCTAACCCAATGCCCAGGCTGGTATGCCACCGAGCGTCATCAAGGGCGAATGACCAAAGTACTGCGCGCATTTCTCCACTCAGAAATAAACAGATAAAAACTAATCGTTCATGCTCAAATTGTAGCCTGGGTGCAGCAAAACCGGGTTAGGGCTTTCGCCTTCACCCAGACTACATTAACTTTAGGAGCGTTGCCTAACTCTCTTGCAATGTTCCAGTTTCATTTCCTTTCTGAATTTGACAGCGCAATAACTTCCAGTAACCAAACAGATTGGTTTTCCGAGAGTCCAACAATTTTAATGACTTGTAATTGAGAAGAGAATGTACTGAAAAATCGGATTTAAAGCCTACGAGCTCATTAACACGAGCAAATATTTTCTCAAAAAAGCGAATTACTTTATGTTCTGAGGCAAAATGATTTACAAATATTATTTCTGCCGTGGGCTTAGCAACGCGGGTTAGCTCTTGCAGAAAAGCATCTACATCAGGGACTACAGAAGCCACATACATGGCGACAATAAAATCAAAACTGTTATCAGGAAACTCTAAATGGGCCGCATCCATGATCTTTAACTGCACTCGTTCTTCCAACTTATTTTTTACCACCTGCTCCTCTGCTTTTTCCAGCATTTTCTCAGAAATATCAATTCCAGTAATCCGCAAATCAGCGCGATAAAGCGGTAAAGACAAACCAGTGCCAATACCAATTTCAAGTATTGTAGCCTGTTGTTTTGCGTATTTGTTGACTACATCAGTACATAAAGAACGACCAGGGCTAAAAATAGAACCAAATAAAAAATCGTAAAATGAGGCGTACACATTATAAACTTTTCTTATTGAAGCAACAGACATAACAAACTCCCATGCAATGCAAATAATTTTAATTAAATTATGGGTTCATACCTATCTAATATAGACCTTAATAACAAAAAAATAATCAGCCTATATATTTTTTTAACTCATTGTTTTTAGAATTTATTTCTAGTAATTAAATGAATCCATGCTCAAACACGGGATCACTTTTGGGTAATCCCGTGCGCTTTATGTACTTATTAATATGGGGATACTATGGTGGAGTCGGTGCGGAGGCGTGTTCGACGTGTTCCTTTTCTTTTTCCTGAGAAAAAAAACGTGCCTTTTGTTCTTCTCTTCTTGCCAAAATGCCATCTGCATAACCAGTCCTGGGACGTTGGCTTATTAATGCGTCTTGATAGGCAATGCGTTCTTGCCCTTGATAAGAATCGGGATCATCAGAGGTAAGCCCCCTTGGGCCAACATAGGACACTGATAACTGACGCTTTAGGCTTGCCTCGACAAGTCTTCTTGCTGGTTTCTCTGCGGTATCTGGTTTAGCCGGATTATTCTTCAACATGATAATCTCCTTTATCCTGAACTTAAAAAATCCATATGCTCTTTTAAGCTTTATATCAAATCCAGAGAAATGAAACAACGCAATTCAAATTGATCAATAATAAAATTACTGTCAAAATAGCATCCAGCTTGTTTATCTAATCCAGGTTGTATTATTTAAATGGCATTAAAAATTGACTTAAATCATCCTATTTTTTTATTAAAAAATAAAACCCATGACGCAAGTAAAAATTTATTGAATGCCTTTGGATTTAATTATTTTCAATATTTACGCTGTTTTGCAGATGGTTCAATTAATTGTCTGACCAACAATACAGGTCTGTTTGAATACTTCCAGCACCTTGAAAGTGAACCTGTGGTGTTCTCATCATTTGAAAACGAGCATGAAAACTCCCATTCATACTGGTTTCTTTGGGATGAAGAATTGCCCAGTACACCAGTACAAATTGCTCGGGAAAAATTTAATTTACACAATGGGCTCACCTTAGTCCGGCGTAGTAAAAATTATTACGATATGATTGCGGTTGCCTTACCCTATGAACATGAAAATCCGGGTTCCTTTTATCTCAATAAGCTCAAAGCAATTGAACAATTTATTTTTGATTTTGATCTGCGGAATAAAGATTTAATTCAAGTGCTGAATAAAAATCCTATCGCTTTGCCCGAAGCGTACCGTGATGTGAATTACAAAGAGATTTGTCTTGCTCAAGGTAGAATTCCTGTTCTTGGCAGAAACGGAGCTACCTACCTCACCGTGCAAGAATTAACCTGCCTTAGATTAGTGCTACAAGGAGCAACGCACAAACAAATCGCCCGTCTTCTTGAGCTTTCGCCACGAACGGTAGATACCTATTTGCTACGGATGAAACAACGCACAGGTTTTTCCTCCAAATTGGAAATGGAGCGAATGCTGTATCTATGCTCAGCATTATAGCGTTTCATTACCCTTGTCCGTGTTCGTAACGGACAGAAAAATTTTTTCGCGTTCTATACTCTGTCAAAAATTTCATTTATTCAGGAGAACGCTTGATGATCATGCCCAAAAGAAAACCAGCAGAACAGATCTTTCAACAATTTTGTGAGGGATACGCGCAGCGCAACTTACCGCTGTTGCTTAGCCTTTTTACGCAAAATACAAACGTTTGGGGCTCCGCGCTCGATGAATATCGAGTCGGTTTAAAGGAAATAGAAGAACAGTTTAAAAGAGATTGGAGTCAATCCGAGCAAGGCAAAATAGAAGTGGTTCGTTTTGTCCCCACAGCCGATAATGCCTTATGGGCTGCGGCAGTATGTAATGCACGTGTTACCATCGAAGGCAAAGAACATCTATTTGAACATTTACGCGGAACCTTAATGATTGAAAAAGAGGAGGGGGTCTGGAAGATTGCCCACATGCATTGTTCTTTCCCTGATTATCGAAACGCTGAAAACGGCTCATTTCCAGTAGGGAATGAATTCAAATAAGTAAGTGTAGGCTGGGCTGTTAAGCCCAGCATTCAAAATATCCACCATCCCTGGTGTTATTAGAAAGAAAATATTTTGGCGTTGTTACATGCTCGGCTTAGGAGTGTATAGACCGGGGACATCCCTGACATATGTTCGGGGACATAGTTGACACTTTACAATGGCATAT